>DAOPIR010000183.1:0-5631 GCA_035399245.1 Candidatus Limiplasma sp. | reverse complement strand
GGGCGGGAGGACGTAATTGCCCAGATGGTGCATAACAACCGTGTGGTGAAGCGATATACAACGCTGCAGGCAAGGCTGGAGGACGTCGTGCAATGACCAGTGCAGCCCAAAGCGCGCTGGCGCTGCTGTTTCCACAGCGGCTGTGCTGCCACGGCTGCGGCTGCCTGCTTGCGGCAGAGGAAGAGCTGCTATGTGCGCACTGCCGGCACGCGCTTGACGGTTGTACGCTCAAGTGCAAGGAAGAAGACCGGCTGTTTCGGGACGAACAGGTGCTGGCCGCTGCCGCGTACCGCTATGCGGATATGGCGGCAAGCCTGACGCGAAACCTGAAATACATGTCCGACCGGACAGCGGCGCAGATACTGGCCGACGGCATGGTGCGGCGCTTTGCCCGGATGGAGCGGCTGCAGGCGGCAGAGATGTGCGTGTTTGTGCCTTCCCATCCCAAGCAGGCGGCCCGGCGCGGCTATACGCAGGCACAGGTGCTGTGCGACGCGTTTACAGCCGTCACAGGACTTGCGCAGGCGCCCCGCGTGCTGCTGCGCGTCAAACAGGCCAAGTCGCAGGTGGGCCGGAACAGGGAAGAGCGAAAAAAGCAGGTTGTTGGCGCGTTTGCGACGGACGGGCATGAAACAGCCGCCGTGGCGGATCACTGCGTACTGCTGATTGACGATGTGCTCACCACGGGTGCGACGGTCTGCGAGTGCGCACGGATGCTGTATGCGGCCGGCGCACGCAGCGTACTGGCGCTCACGGCCTGCCGGGCGTAAGCAAAGGAAAGGAAATATGCTATGCTGACTTTATATTTTTCCGGTACGGACAACTCCGCCTTTGTGGCGCGGCAGCTGGCCGACGGTCTCGGCGGGGCATGCCGCAGCATTGAAGAGAACGCCGAATTTTCTGCCCTCATTCAATCATCGGATACCATTGCGTTCGTCTATCCGATCTATGTTTCACGCATTCCGCGGATCATGCGGGAGTTTGTCGCGGCGCACCGCGGTGATCTGCACGGGAAGCAGCTGGTGATTGTATGCACGCAGATGCGCTTTTCGGGCGACGGCGCGCGCTGCTTTACCGATCTGCTGGATAAAAATTCGTATACGGTGCTGTATGCCGAGCACGTCACCATGCCAAACAACGTCAGCAATATGCCGTTTTTTCATCCGCAGGACGCGCAAACCGTGCGGCGGATCGTGGAGGATGCGAAACGGCAGGTAAACGCCGTTTGCGCCGACATCAAAGCCGGCAGGGTGGTCAAGCGCGGCTTTAACATTGGTTCCCGCCTGCTGGGGCTTACGCAGGCATTTATGTTCCCGCTGATGGAAAAGGCCATGGGCAAAAACGTCCGGATCAGCGACGCGTGCAACGGCTGCGGATGGTGCGTGCAGCATTGCCCGACGCATAACCTGAAGCTGGAAAACGGCAAGGCGACGGCCGGCAAGAACTGCACTCTGTGCTACCGCTGCCTGAACGGTTGTCCGCAGCGTGCGGTCAATCTGTATTTCAAGGGCAAGGTCAAATGGCAGTATCAGGGAATTAAAATTGATAAATAATCGCCACAAACACGTGATTTTGTGGTACAAGACTTGCAATTTGCATATCACCGGTGTATACTGTCTGTGTAGAAAAGGAGGCGAAATGCATGAAAACAGTCACTATCAAACTGAGCCTGGCTGAAAACGTGAAATCATTCGTCAACATCATCAACCGGTATCCATACGATGTGGATCTGCGCGCAGGCCGCCATGTGGTGGACGCAAAGTCCATTCTAGGCATCTTTAGCCTCGACCTGTCAAAGCCCATCACCATGGAGATCTACGCAGAATCCTGCGACGATCTGCTGGCGGATATCAAGCCTTTCATGGCCTGATGAACCCTGCCCTTTACGGGGCAAATCTTATTGCGTAATCTGGCCCTTTGCGGGTCGTGTATGGGGCAAAGCTCGGCTTTGCCCCTTTATTCCTATTCCGGATTTTTACTGACGGCAATCCATTGCGTATCGCGGCGTAATTTATAGGCAGGAGACATCAACATGCCCATCAAACCGGCGCCCAGAAACATATCCGAAACCGAGTACATGCTGCGGCTTTTGCGCTGTGTGGATGTGCTGGACTGCGTAACGGAGCTGTCGCTGTGGACCTTTGTTGCCGAGCTGGAACTGATGGACTATGTTACCATGCGGCTGTGCCTGCATAAGCTGCTGACCGCCGAGCAGGTGGAATACGGCGCGGGAACGATGAAAAACCATCTGTATCTTACGCCCAAAGGCCGGCAGGCACTGTCGCTGTTCGGTGATCGCCTGCCCTCCGAGATCTCCGCAAAGATCACGGCTGCCGCTCCCGCGTTTCGGGAGCGCATCAGCGTAAGCCAGCAGGTGCATGCGGCCTACGAGATGGCACAGCGAAACGATTACCGGCTGATCCTCTCTGTTTCCGAGGGCGATTTGCGGATGCTGGAAATCCGCATGCATGTGAAAAGCCGCCGGCTGGCGGGCCGCGCGATTAAGCTGTTTGAGGCTCAGGCGCCCAAGGTGACGCTGTACCTGTACCAGCAGGCGCAAAGCGCGCAAACAGACGAGGCGAAGGCAGCGCCCGCCGCAGGCGAAATCGTGCGCCACAGCACAACGGAATTTGAAGCAAGGCATACGCTTACGTGCAAGCGCGCGCAGCTTGCCATCGCGCTCACCTTGCCCAGCGAGCAGGCGGCCGCGGCGTATCTGTCCCTGTTTGATGATACGGCGATGGCGGCGGAAACGGCGGATAAGCTGTGCAAGCTGATCTGCGCGATCCATATTTAGGTAAAAGTGATTTTCAGCGGCTTTCATCGGCCGTCAAATATAGCATTAACGCCCGCCTGACGGGTGCGATAAGGGTGGATGATTTTCATTGGCAAAGCTCTATTTCCGCTACGGCGCCATGGGATCCAGCAAAACGGCCAATGCCATTATGGTGCAATACAATTATCTGGAGCGCGGGCAGAAGGCGCTGATGTTCAAGCCGATGCTGGACAAGCGGGACGGCCCGAAATTTGTGGCGTCGCGATGCGGGCTGAGCTGCGAGTGTGATTTTATTGAAAATATCGGCGATTACGATGTAACGGATTACGACTGCGTAATCGTGGACGAGGCGCAGTTTTTAACCAAGGCGCAGGTGGAAAACCTGATCCATATCGTGGACGATCTCAATGTGCCCGTGGTGGCGTACGGCCTGCGCACGGATTTCCGCGGCGAGTTTTTCGAGGGCAGCCTTTGGCTGATGGCCTGGGCGGATACCATTGAAGAGGTAAAGACCGTTTGCTGGTGCGGCAAAAAGGCCACCTATACCACCCGCGTGCTGGACGGCAAGGTGGTTAAGGAAGGCGAGCAGATTTTCCTCGGCGGCAATGAAAGCTACACCAGTTTGTGCAGAAAGCACTGGACGGAGTGCAACCTGGGCCCTGGGTACGAAAAATAGCATAAAAACGAAAAATTACTAGCACTCGATAACGACGAGTGCTAATTTTCTATTGCATTTCGCATTTTGGCGTGCTAAAATATGGCTATGCGGCGTAATACCCGCAAATTATTATGCATAAAAGGAGGCTTTTGCATGTCGCAAAGCAAAGGCAATATTTCTATTCATGCCAAGAATATTATGCCGATCATCAAACGTTGGCTGTATTCCGATAAGGATATTTTCATCCGTGAAATGGTCTCCAACGGCTGTGACGCGATTGTAAAGCAGAAGCTGGCGCACCCGGATAAGGAAGACGCCTATCAGGTGACCGTTACGCTGGATATTCCGGCCAAACAGCTTCGCTTTACCGATAACGGCATCGGTATGACCGAGGACGAGGTCAAAAAGTACATCAATCAGGTCGCTTTTTCCAGCGCCGAGGAGTTTTTGAAGAACTACGAAGGCGATGACAAAGGCGGCATTATCGGGCATTTCGGCCTTGGCTTTTATTCCGCGTTTATGGTGGCTAAAAAGGTCACCATCCAGACCTTCAGCGATGCCGAAGGCGCCGCGCCCGTGCAGTGGGAGAGCGAGGACGGCATGAAGTATAAGCTTTCGGAAGGTAACCGCGAAACGCGCGGCACCGAAATCACGCTGGATATCGCCGGCGACGAGGAAGAGTTCCTGGAGGAGTACAAGGTCAAGGAAGTGCTCAAGCGCTACTGCGGGTTTATGGCGCAGCCGGTGTACTTCGACGTGATCAAGCCCGAGGAACCCAAGGAAGAAGCGGCCAAAGAGGGCGATGCGGAACCCGCGGCGGAAAAGCCCGAAGCAAAGCAGGCGCCCGTGCTTATCAACGATGTGCCCGCCCTTTGGCTGAAACAGCCCAAGGACTGCACCGATGAGGAGTACCGCGATTTTTATAAAAAGGTTTTCCATGTGTACGACGAGCCGCTGTTCTACGTGCACCTGAATGTGGACTATCCCTTCAACCTCAAGGGCATCCTCTACTTTCCCAAGCTGACCAACGATTTCGGTACGCGCGAGGGCGAGATCAAGCTGTTTTCCGGCCAGGTGTTTGTGGCCGATAACATCAAGGAGGTCATTCCGGATTTCCTGATGCTTCTTAAAGGCGTTATCGATTGCCCCGATCTGCCGCTGAACGTGAGCCGCAGTTTTTTGCAAAACGACGGCTATGTCAAGAAGCTTTCCGCCTACATTACCCGCAAGGTGGCCGACCGGCTGACCGGCCTGTTCAAAAACGAGCGCGAGGACTATCAGAAATACTGGGACGACATCCATCCGTTTGTCAAGTACGGCTGTGTGCGCGACGCCAAGTTCTTCGATATGGTCAAGGACAGCATTCTGTACAAGACCACCAAGGGCGATTACCTTACCTTGCAGGAGTACCTTGCTAAAAACGAGGGCAAGCTCGGCAAGAAGGTCGTTTATGCCAGCGATCCCACCCGCCAGTCCGCGTCTATCGCGATGTATGAAAAGAAGGAAATCGATGTCGTGGTGCTTGACGCGTTGATTGACCTGAATTTCGTCAGCTTTATCGAGTATTCAGCGGGCGTGGAAGGCCTGTCCTTCGTGCGTGTGGACGGTGACGCCGCCACCTTCACCAAGGACGAGGAAGCGGACGAGGAAACCAAGAAAAAGACCGAAGAGGACGAAAAGACGCTCAAAGCGCTCTTTGAAGAGGCTACCGGAAACAAGGAGCTGGAAGTGAAGCTCCAGACACTGACCGACGAGGGCACCTCCGCGCTGCTGGTGCAGGACGAGCAGGGCCGCCGGTTCTCCGACATGTCCAAGATCTACGGGCAGGATTTCAAGATGCCCGAGCGCCATACCCTTGTGCTGAACCGTGCGGACAGCGTGGTACAGCGCCTGCTTGGGGAGGAGGACACCCAAACCAAATCTCTCATTGCCGCCCAGTTGTACGATCTGGCTCGCATGAGCGTCCGTCCGCTGGAAAAGGAAGAAATCACCGCGTTCCTCAACCGCTCCAACCAGCTTTTGAAGATGGTGAAGTAGGGGAGAGAGCGACCGCTTGCCAGAGGCAATGCCCCCGATCAAGCGGACAAGGATGAAACGGTTAAGCAAAAAGGCCGCGTGTATTACGCGGCCTTCAGCCTGTCAAAAAAAGCCCAATCTGCTATTGCGGCTCCGCTTGATATACATCAAGCGGAGCTAC
>DAOPIR010000182.1:0-5631 GCA_035399245.1 Candidatus Limiplasma sp. | reverse complement strand
ATACAAAGGTGATCACAAATGCGGAACACCACACCTAACCGAAGATCAGATCAAGGGTGGTTTTATCTCGGCTTTCAACCGTCTGATGGATGATCGAGATAGGATTCTCGAGGACTGCCGGATGGCGCAGTCTATGCTTTGTGATACTAAAAAGATTGATGCTGAACTGGCCCAGTTACGGCAGGAAGTAGAGGTTGTCGCGGAACTATCACGCAAAGAGATTCACAGGAGCGCGCACAATCTCGAATGCCAGGAAGCATCTGAGAGTCAGGTTTATTTGGAACGCTATGAACAAGCCAGAGGACGGATCGAAGCGCTGGAACAAGAAAAGCTCGAACGAACCGCAAAGAAGAAAGCTATCGGGCGTTTTATTCGCAGTATCAATGGGACTGCCATGTTAATAACCGAATTCGATGAAACACTTTGGACTGCGGTTGTTGACAGCATTACCATCACGATAGATGGTGAGATGATTTTTCGCTTCAAAAATGGTTTAAAAATAATGATATGATATAAAGGCTGCGTTGCGAACGCAACGGGACAGAACCTATGGAAAATTGTGAAGAAGACAAAGAGCCCTTCAGATATGTTGGTATTCTTCAGCTGATTATGCACGGATTATGGAATTTGTACGACACTGTAAGCCTAAGAGGATTGCAACGTTTAGGTGAAACCACATGCTCCGACAGATAATCTATCAGACGTTTTATGATTTGATTATCAGCGATTGAACTACCATACATTTTGGAAAGTAGGCTATTCTACTTAGATCAGCAGTTTTATGCTGGAGATTTTTCTAATCGTTGAATCTATGCCCAGGTGGGTTCAAATTCAACGATGTCTGTTCAACGATTGGGTGCAGAATTTGTCTCTTCGTGCGTTTTTGCCATATAAATCAGCTTTCAAACCCCATGATAACATCCATACAGTACCTCCAACATCTTATGTAATCCTTATAAACCAGCACTTTCGCCAGTATACAAAAAACCATCTACCGATAAAAGCGATTTTATCAACAGATGGTAACTGTTATGGTACGCCCGACTGGGTTCGAACCAGCGACCTACAGAGTCGGAGTCTGTCACTCTATCCAGCTGAGCTACGGGCGCTTACATAGCGGAGTTTATTGTAGCGCATGGGAAAATCATTGTCAAGCAAGGGTGCAGTTTCGCGCCGGGCATTTGTAAATTCCTGCCCTTCTATTTTCCGTTTGCATTACATTATATATTATGTTACAATTTGTGTAACGTTGATGCGGACGCTGAAAGGAGCGCTTTATGGATACGATCACACTGCAAACAAAACAGGATTTGGATATTTTCGTCAATCCCCGGCGGCAAAGTATCCTGCGCTGCCTGCGCATTGCCGGTGAGCCAATGACGCCTAAGCAGATTGCCGATCAGATCGGCATTTCAGCATCCTCGGTGCAGCATCATATCGGCAAGCTGCTTTCCATTGGTGTGGTGGAATTGAGCCGTACGGAAAGCATTCACGGCATTACCGCGCGGTTTTATCGGCTTGTTCCCAAATCCATCAGTATTGGCCTCGGGGTACATGCCGAAAATCAGGAACAGCGTATAGCGGTATTGGAAAACACAATGGCACAGTTGTTATCCGGGTTTACCGAGTATTGCGTGCACAAGCTTCCCGATGCGAATCCGGCAGAGCAGCACGGCGATATGCTCTCCGGCCTCCTGTATCTGGAACCGGACAAAGCCCGGGAGCTCTATGCGATCATACAATCGTTCATCCAAACCCATGAAACCAAAACGGCCGGCAGCAGCGCATGGGAGTTTGCGCTGATTGCCTACCCTGTGCAGAAAGAGCAAGCATAAATATGGTCATTCAACTGGTTTTCTTTTTGCGCATGCTGGCCACCGGCATCATTTCGCCTGTATTGGCCCTGATGTTGCTGGCGCACGGAGGAACGATCGAAACCGTTTCGCTGCTGATTGGCGTATACTCCGTCACAGTGGTCGCGGCGGAATTCCCCAGCGGCGTACTGGCTGATCTGTTCGGGCAGCGGCGCACGTTTTTGCTCTCCACCCTGTTCGGGGTATTAAGCTTCTGTCTGGTGCTTGCCTCACAGTCGTTTTGGCTGTTGGCCGCCGCTATGGTCAGCATGGGTTTGTCCCGCGCGTTTGCCTCCGGCACGCTGGATGCACTGGCCGTTAATCAGGCACAGGCGCACGAAGACCATTCGCTTTTGCAGCTCACCTCCCGCTTCGCCGTGCTGGAAAGCGCAGGCCTTGCCATCGGCGCGCTGGCGGGCGGTTTTTTGCTGAGCATCGGGGAGGGCTACATTGTCAACATCGCTATAAACATTGGCCTGTTTGGGCTGTTGTTTTTCCTTACCCTGTTTTGCATTCACGAAACGCCCGCCCGGAATGCCGGTGAAAGCCGCGTACCCCTGCGTACACTGGTTCAGGGGCAGATTCACCAGAGCGTTTCCTTCATTTTGCAAAAGGGGATTGTGCGCGCTATTGTGGTGCTTTCCATCGTAACGGGTTTTGCCACGATTTCCGTAGAAACCTACTGGCAGCCAGCGTTTACCGCGATGGATCCGCCTTCCTGGATGCTGGGGTTGGTGAGCTTCGCCGGTTATATCAGTGTGATGGCCGGCAGCCGGCTGATTACGCGCATCCTGCGTCGGCACACCGCGCATGTCGTTACGGCATTATTTGCACTGCGGGCCTTGCTGGGCGCGGGCCTCGTCGCGCTGTACTGCGCCGTGTCGGCGACACCGTTTATTGCCGTATACATGTTGAGTTATTTTTTTCTGGGCAGCAGCGGCGTGGCAGAAAGCACGCTTATCCATCGGGTAGCGCCGGATACCCAGCGTTCCAGCATCCTTTCCCTGTTCTCGTTCCTTCAGCAGCTTGGCAGCATCCTCGCCTCCGCCGCCGGGTTTTTGGTCAGCACCTACAGCAATTACAGGCTGATGTGGGTTGCAGGCGGCGTACTGCTGCTTGCGTGCACAGGCATGCTGGCGCTGCAAAAAAACAGGCAGCGTGGCAGCTGCCTGTAAGGGATTTCGTTTGCTATTTCGTCTTAAGCAGATCGCGGATCTCAGTAAGCAGCACCACATCCTGCGGCGGCGCGGCGGGCGCGGCCGGCTGCTCCTCTTCCTTTTTCTTGAACTTGTTCATTAGTTTGATCATAAAGAAGATGGACAGCGCAATCAGGAAGAAGTCGATCACCGCCTGGATGAACGAGCCGTACAGAATGGCAACCTCCGCCGTGTCCCCCACGGCCGGCGTGAGCACAATCTTGAGGCTGGTGAAATCGATGCCGCCGATAATCAGCCCGATCAACGGCATGACGATATCGTTCACCAGCGAGGTAACGATTTTTCCAAACGCAGCGCCGATGATCACGGCCACCGCCAGATCGACCACATTTCCTTTTAAAGCGAATTTCTTAAACTCTTTCCACATTAATATACCCTCCCCGTCACATTTTCTACAGTATAGCATATACTGCCGGACATTTGAAAGCCGCTGCCGGATGATTCGTCACAATTTGTACATTTGACAGCCAGCGTTCCTTGCCATTTAATAGGGATAGGAAGAAGTATTGCAAGCGGAGGTGCTTTTTATGAATCGCATTGCATTGGTCACGGGCGCATCGTCGGGCATCGGGCGGACGGCGGCGGAGCAATTGTCCGCAAAAGGATTTATTGTGTACGCGGCGGCCCGCAGCATGGATAAGCTTAACGCCTTTGCCTCGGATACAATCCGCCCCATCCATCTGGATGTGACGGACAACGCCTCCATGCAGGCCTGCGTGCAGCGGATATTGGCCGAGGAGCGCCGCATTGACGTGCTGGTCAACAACGCGGGGTACGGCTCCTTCGGCGCGGTGGAGGATGTGCCGATGGAGGAAGCCCGCCGGCAGCTGGAGGTCAATCTGTTCGGGCTGGCGCGGATGACACAGCTGGTACTGCCCTCCATGCGCGACAAACAAAGCGGCAGGATCATCAACATCGCGTCCATGGCAGGGCGCATCTGGGTGCCCTACGGCGCGTGGTACAATGCAACAAAGTTCGCGGTGGAAGGCTTTTCCGCCAGCCTGCGGCTGGAGCTGAAGCCGTTTCATATTCAGGTGTCGATTATCGAGCCCGGCAGCATCCGCACGCCGTGGAGCGATATCGCCGTCAATCACCTGCGGACCGCCTCGCAAAACGGGGCGTATGCCGCCGGCGCCGAGCAGACAGCCGCGCACCTGACCCGCATCTACCGCGCCTCGTTTGCCACCAAGCCCGACGTTATCGGCAAATGCATTGTAAAGGCTGCCATGGCAAAACATCCCAGACCGCGCTATCTGCTGGGTTTTGGCGCCAAGCCCATGGTCTACCTGCAAAAGGTGCTGGGCGACAGGGCGTACGACGCGTTTGTGCGCGCCATCCTGTAACGCATAGCAAAACCGCCTTTGCTGCAAGGCGGTTTTTTTGTATCTGCTGTTCAGTTTTGCCGTTCGTACATCGTACAGATTACGTTGCCGTAGCTTTCGATGGTGAACAGCACCTTATAGTCGTCCTGCGGCCATTGGGAATAAATCTGCGCATAGGTTGTATTGGAAAAAATGTAGGGCGGATCCGCTTCCTGCGTCACGGTTACGCTATCACGGATAGCATTGGGCAGCATGTCCACGCATTGCAGCAGGCTGAACTCGCTCATATGGTCGCCGCCGCCGATCACAAGCGGAAGCTCTTGATTGCGTTCGCTGCTGTCCGCCAGCTGCCGCACGGCATTGAGCGTGGATACCTCCCAGTAGTCCAGCTCAAAATCGGTCTGTGCGTTATCGGCCAGCTCATTGTAATACGCGTATTCGTAGGGATAGTTGCACGCGATGCCCAAGCCCTGCCAGAGCAGCACCAGCACCAGCGCGGCCGTACCGGCGACCTTACCCATACGGCTGCCGGAAAGCAGCTTGCCAATCAGCAGCAGCCCAAAGCCCGCCATGATGACGATCGGCCCGTACAGAAAATAAAAGTGCCGCCAGCCGTTGTACATCAGCGGACGCGCAAACACCGCATAGGCAACCGGCACAATCCATAATACCATCAGCGCCAGCAGCACCGGTCTGCGCCGGTCTTTTTTGATGCACAGCACCACCGCGTACACGCCGCCGACAGCCGCCAGCACCAGCACCGCCACCGGCACGGTCAGCGCAATCATCGTAGGCAGATAGCTGTGCGGCAGCGGCAACCCCGCCGTGGGATCGTATACCACGCCTTTAAAGATCACAACCCCTGTCCAGCGGGAAAACGCGGTGGTATTGCTGAGAATATGCGTGATAAATTCCGATGGATTGACTAAAAACGCGGGCGTAAGCAGCGTATAAATCCCCACAAAGCCGAGGATGGCCGCAATGCCGCTCCCCCACGCTTGCTTGGTCAGCTCCCGCCGCACCGCCAGCTTGAGTATCGCGGTGATGCCCATGACGCCGAACACGAAAAACCCGACGATGCGGATATTGGCCGCCAGCGCACCCGCCAGCGCAAACAAAAGCCCACGCGGAACCGTCGGCTTTTGCAAAAAACGGATGCCCGCCGCAATCGTCCACAGCGACAGCGCGAGCAGTACGATATCCTTGTTGTTGTAATGCCCTTCGGCAAAAAAGCGCGGC
>DAOPIR010000181.1:0-5798 GCA_035399245.1 Candidatus Limiplasma sp. | reverse complement strand
ATAGGGAAGCCGGGCGGCGTACGCCTCGCCGTCGCCCGCCTGGCAGGCGCGCAGCACGATGGCATAGCCCTGCCGCTCGTCGGGATTATCCGACAGGGCGGCGTAATACTGCCACAGGCGTTTTTCCTGGCCGCTGCGCAGGATCTCCTCGGCGAAAAACGCGTTGGCCTCGCGCAGCATGCGCAGCTTTTGCGGCGATACCGCGCCCATCACGCGCGAGGCAAGGCCCGCCGCGGGGAAGGGCTGCCGGTCCATGATGGACTTGGGCATGGCCAGCCGCTCGCCCAGCCGCTTGACCTCGCTTTTGAACAGCGCGCGGATGGGCTCGATGGTCACAAATGCGCGCTCGGAGTGGATGGGCGGCTGCACGGGCACGGGCATGCCGTAGAGCGTGTCGTTGTAGTTGGTGCCCAGCACGATGGTTTTCACATCGGGATAATCATTAAGCTGCTCGTAAAACACCTGCTTGAGCAGCGAGCTTACGATGCGCTCCTTTTCCGCCTCCGCGCGCACGCCCTCCAGCGCTTTGAGGAAGCTGTCCCGCGCGTCGGTAAAGTGCATCTGGATGCCGGGCATTTCGCGGAAGGCGGCTTCCACCTCCTTGGGCTCGTCCTTGCGGAACAGGCCGGTGTCCACAAACAGGCACACCAGCCGGTCGCCTACCGCCATGTGCGCCAGCTTGGCCGATACCGCCGAGTCGATCCCGCCGGACACGGCGCACAGCACGCGGCCCTCGCCGGCCTTTTCACGGATGGTCTCAACGGCCTCGTGGATGATGTAATTGGCGTCCCAAATCGGTTCCATCCCGCATACGCGGCCGGCGAAATTGTGCAGGATATGCAGCGAGTCGGGATCGTTGCGCTCGATCGTATACTGGAGGGCGAACAGGGTATCGCGTACGGAAAAGCCGATGCAGCGCTCCGTGGCGGTGGCGATGGGTACCGCGCCCTCGGGCAGGGAAAGGTCGCACAGGTTTTTCAGCACCCGTTCGCCGCCGGCAATGCCCTCAAACAGCGGACATTGCGTCAGCCCCAGCGTAACGTTGTCCACGTCGTCGGGACGGATGATCGCCTCGCCGCCCAGCATCTGGCACAGGGTGGCCGCCGCCGCGCCCAGCGCCAAAACCGGCGGGCCGGCGGAAAGCAGCGACGGATCCAGCGCACATACCGTGCTGCCGTTTTCCGCCGCGATGATGATCCCTTTGGTGTTTTTCTCCCGCAGCTGTTCCGCCGTGGTTTGGGGCGGCGCCAGCTCACAGTAGAAATCCTGGCTGCGCAGTGTGCGGGCGATCAGGCCCGAGAGCATCTGGTCACAGTCCAAAATCATGATTGTTTCAAGCATCAAAACCCTCCCCGTGGCATTCGCCAGTTTACGGGCCGGTAAAAACCGGAAATGACTGTGATAATTTTACCACACAGCCACCTGCGGCACAAGGGCGGTGCGCGTCGATCGGCCGGCGATACCGCGCAACGGAAGCCGCATGGCGGACAGACCGTTTGCCTTATCAGCCTTTTGCGGGTGACCGCGGTGCGCCCCGCCCCGCCATACCGGCGTTTGGCGACCGTTCGATGCGAATTTGAGCATAACAAAGGCGAAGCATGTTTGCTTCGCCTTTGCAGCAAATGTTGGGAACGCTGCGCGCAACAGAATTTACAATGATGACGCCCGGCGCTTGCTTACGGCTGGGCCAGCGTGAGGTCCGAGCCGTCCAGTTTCATCTTATAGGTATCCATGGCGGCCCAGGTGTCGCCGCTGCCCGCGTACTGGATGAAGTACAGCCATTCGCCCGCCACGTTGAGGCAGCAGGTGTTTTCCACGTCGCAGAGCTTTTCGTTGTAGTCGCCGTCGGTGGTGATGCGGTAGATGGTTTCGCTGTCGTCCAGATTGCTGTAGTAGACCCAGCTGCCGATCACGTTGACGGAGGAGGCCTTGGCGGTGCCGATGGCGGTGACGCCCGTGCCGTCGAGGTTCATCTTCATCAGCTGGTCGTCCTGGCAGAAGTACAGCATCCCGTCGGCCAGGTTGAGGCAGCTTACCTTGCTGCCGCCGGCTGTAAACAGCACGGCACCGGTCTGGGTTTCCAGGTCATACTGCACGATGTCGTAGGTAACGGCTTGGGTGTAATACACGTATTTGCCCTCGCCCACAAAATCATACGCGCTCACGCCCGGCACGTTTTCCAGATTGTTGCAGCGGAAATCGATAAGATAGAAGTTGTCGGCGGGCTCGCCGTTTGCGTCAAAGAGCGACTTGAGGAAATATATTCTCCGGTCGTAGATCAGCATCGCTTCCGAGGAATACAGGTTCATGTCGTTTTTCATGTACTCGGATTCGTTGTTTTCCAGATCCAGCCGGAAGAGGCGGTTGGCGTTGATGTAGTACAGGTATCCGTTTTCAATCGCGGCGATGTTGTGGATGTTGCTGACCTCGCCGGAGCTGGTTCTGCGCAGGTACGTATCGCCGTAGCCCGACGCGTTTTCCACATAAATGTTGCCGTTTTGATAGTTGTTAAGGTAGTAGATGTTGCCCTCATACAGCACGGCCAGATTGCCGTTGGCCTGGTTGCCCGCGCCGTTTTCATCGGTGGGCAGGGAAAGCTGCGCCACAGCCTTTGCGGAGGAGGCGATGGTTTCCTGCGCCTGGACAAGCGAGGCTTCCGCCGTTTCGGCCTGCTGCTGATACGAGGCGCTTTCCGCCTGTGCGGCGGCTAGCTGCGTGGCGGCCTCGTCCGCCGCGGCCTGTGCGGATGCCTGGGCGGCGTCTACCGTCGCCTGGGTTTCGGTCTTGTAATCGTCAAAGGCGGCCTGCACGGCAGCCTGTGCCTGCTCGGCGGTCTCCAGATCGGTCTCGGCCTGCGCCTGATAGGCGTCAAAGGCGGCCTGCAGATCGCTCAGCTGCTGGGCGGCTTCGTCCTTGGCGGCCTGCAGCGCGTCCGGATCGGCGGCCGCGGCCTGTGCGGCCTCGGCGTCGGCTTTATAGGTGTCAAACGCGGTCTGCAGATCGGTAAGCGCCTGATTGGCAGTGTCCAGATTGGCCTGGGATTGGGTTTGCAGCGCGTCGTACTGGGCCTGCAGATCGACCAGCTGCTGGGCGGCCTGCGTGTCGGCATCGGCCTTATAGGTGTCAAACTGCGTTTGCAGATCGGCAAGCGCCTGATTGGCGTCGGCCAGGTCGGCGGCGGACTGGGTTTGCAGCGCGTCGTACTTGATCTGCAGATCGCTCAGCTGCTGGGCGGCTTCGCTCGCGGCGGCCTGCGCCTCGTCGGTATCGGCCTTGTAGGCTTCCACCTGCGCCTGCAGGTCGCTCAGCGCCTGCTCGGCGGCGGCCAAATCGGCCTCGGACTGCGCCTTGAGGGTATCGTACTTGGTTTGCAGATCGCTAAGCTCGGCGGCGGCGGCGTCTACGGCGGCCTGCACGTCGGACTGCGCGGCTTCCTCCGCGGTGGCCTGTGCGGTTTCGGTGTCGGCTTTGTAAGCGTCAAACGCGGTCTGCAGGTCGCTCAGCGCCTGTTCGGCGGCGGCCAGATTGGTGGCGGACTGCTCTTTGAGCAGATCGTACTTGGCCTGGAGCGTAGCCAGCTGGCCGGCGGCTTCGGAGCTTTCGGCCGTGGCATCGGTTTTATAAGCGTCAAATTCGGTTTGCAGTGCGGCCAGCGCGTCGGTGGTGGCCGTCGCGGCGGCAAGGGTTTCCTCGGTGGTGGTTTTATAGGTATCGAAGGTTGCCTGCAGCGTAGCCAGCTGGCCGGCGGCCTCGTCCTTGGTGGTCTGCACATCGGTTGCGCCGGCTTCCACCGCGGAGGCCAGTGCCTGGTCGGCGTCCGCCACATAGGCGTCGTACTCCGCCTGTAAATCGGCGATGGCCTGGTTGGCATCCGCCAGATCCGCGGAGGATGCGTCCACTTCCGCCTGCAGGCTTTCCACGGCCGCCGCCGCCTGATCGTTATCGGCAGCCAGGGTGCTGTTTTGGTCCTGCAGGGTGTTGTTGTGCGCCGCTAAAACCCATATCAGCACAGCCGCGGCTACAAGACAGATACCGAGGATTACGATGATGGTGGTCTTGCTTTTTAATTTGAATTGTTTCGTCTTATCCATAATACTGCAATCTCCCTTTGCCGGCTGTTAAAATAGCGCATAATGGCTATGACATATGGCTTTTGCAAATTATACCATATCGCCACAGGTTTGTCGATTTAAGAATTTGTTACGGAAAAATTCCGCTCGCTGCCAAACAAAGCGCCCGCCGCATTTTGGGACGCGGCGGTTTCCGCTTGCCCGCCGCCGAAACATTGACACGGGAGGGATGCTTTGATTATAATGAAGGTTGTTCTTTTACGTTAGCGCGTAAAAGCAGCCCATTTCCCGCGAAAGGAATCGTTACCGCATGAAGAAAGTCGCCGTAATCATGGGATCGGACAGCGATCTGCCGGTATTGAAGCCCTGTTTTGAACAGCTCACCGCGCTGGGCGTCCCGTTTGAAGCGCACGTATTCAGCGCCCACCGTACCCCCGACGAAGCCGCCCGCTTTGCCCTCAATGCCCGGGACCACGGCTTTGGCGTGCTGATTGCCGCGGCGGGCAAGGCCGCGCATCTGGCCGGCGCGCTGGCGGCACGCACGGTGCTGCCCGTGATCGGCATCCCCGTCAAGTCCTCCACGCTGGACGGGCTGGACGCGCTTTTATCCACCGTGCAGATGCCCTCGGGGCTTCCCGTGGCCACCGTCGCCATCGACGGCGCTGCCAACGCCGCCATCCTCGCCGCGCAGATCATCGCGCTGGATGACGACGAGCTCTACGCCCGCCTGTGCCGCGCCCGCGACACCATGAAACAGAAGGTACTGGACAAAGACGCCAACCTCGCCGTGGACTGACCGCGGCATTATCCATACTCGATCCACAGGTTTTCCACAAAACAGCGCCGAAAGGCCGCGCAAAGGGGAGGATGTCCACAGCAAACCAAGGTGACGCTTGCAAAAACGGAATCACATGAAATTTCCTCAGTTTTTCCACAAATAATCCATAGAATTGGAGGGGTTTTCCATGGAGACGCACGAATTGCTCTATGAAGGCAAGGCAAAGAAGGTATTTTCCACCGACGATCCGCAGGTGCTGCTCGTACGCTACAAGGATGATGCCACCGCCTTCAACGGGCTGAAAAAGGGCACGATTGCCGGCAAGGGCGCGATCAATAACCGCGTGACCAACCACCTGATGAAGATGCTGGAGCAAAAAGGCATTCCCACCCATTTGGTGAAGGAGCTTTCCGATACCGAAACCCTTGTCAAAAAGGTGGTTATCGTTCCGCTGGAGGTGATCGTGCGCAACGTGGCTGCGGGCTCGCTGTCCAAGCGGCTGGGGCTTCCCGAGGGCACAAAGCTGGGCAAGACGGTGCTGGAGTTCTGCTACAAGGATGACGAGCTGGGCGATCCCATGGTGAACCGGTACCATATCGATGCGATGGGCTGGGCCACCGAAGAGGAAATGAAACTGATCAGTGATTACGCGCTGCGGGTCAACGACGCGCTGCGTGAATATTTGAAGGATCTGAATATCGATTTAATCGATTTTAAGCTGGAGTTCGGGCGACTCGAAGACGGCACCATCGTGCTGGCCGACGAGATCAGTCCGGACACTTGTCGTTTTTGGGACACTGTTACCCACGAGAAGCTTGATAAAGACCGCTTCCGCCGCGACCTGGGCAAGGTGGAGGACGCTTACCACGAAATCATGAAGCGTTTGATGGGCAACTGAAACGAGCGTGCACCCAGTGGGTGCCACAGCGCAGCTGTGAGCGAGTTGAAGT
>DAOPIR010000180.1:0-5842 GCA_035399245.1 Candidatus Limiplasma sp. | reverse complement strand
GGGAACAGACGCCGTAAAATAGTACCAGCCGTCATTGTGCAGATACACCTGGGGATCGGCACGCTGCATAATGAGTGGTTTCATAGCCATAACTCCTTTGCGTAACAGTTTCTTTCAAAAACGCATAACAGCAACCCATGATACCGTATCAGAAACACACTGCGGTCCCTATGGAACCCCGTTGGGATGTCATGCACTTTTCCGATCCATTTTCGTCGATTAGCCTTTGACCGAACCGGCCGTCATACCTTCGATAATAAACTTCTGCGCAGCGATAAACAAAATCAGCAGCGGAACGATAGCAAAGCATGATCCGGTAATCATCAAGTCGTAGTTGTTGCCGTAGGGTGACCACAGCGTATTCAGGCCGATAGGCACGGTATACTTCTTCATATCGCTGATCACCAGCATCGGCCACAGCAGGTTGTTCCACGCTCCCATGCCCACCAGCACCGCCATTGACGCATAGGCGGGCTTGAGAATGGGCATAATGATGCGCAGGAAGATACCGTACTCGGTACATCCGTCCACGCGTCCGGCATCCAGCAGCTCCATCTGTATGCCTTTGAGGAACTGGTGGAAGAAGAAGATGGCGGACATGTTGGCCATAAACGGGATAATAATGGCTGCGTAGGTGTTGCGCATGCCCATCATGTTAATCTGTGTGTACATGGGCAGCATCAGGATTTCAAAGGGGATCATCATCATCAGCAGCACGCACATGAACAGCAGGGTCTTGCCCCTGAACTTATACATGGCAAACCCATAAGCAACCCACGAGGAAACGAACAGGGTCACCGCGCCCTGCACCAGCACGATGTATAGGCTGTTGCGATACCAGATAAAGTAATCGTGCGCCTCATACACGCCGTCGTCCATCACGCCCGTAAACAGATACCGCCATGAAAGCAAGTTCAGCTTATCAAAGGTCGGCGACAGGTTCAATCCGCTGATAAACAGCTCCGCGCCTCCCTTAAAGGTACCCAGCACCAGTGCGTACAGCGGAATCAGCACGATTACAGACAGGATGGAGAAGAAAATGATCAATGCGACCCGTGCCGGTATGCTGTAGCCGAGCTTGGAACGTTTTGTCCGGACACCCGTATTCACAGTCATGGTCAGTCTCCTTTCCTGCGGCCGATCACACCGGTGATGCGAAGCTGCAGTACATTAATCAGCAATGCGCCCGTGAGCAGCACCAGACCAACGGCGGATGCAAACCCGAACTTATCCACCTTTTCAAAGCCGTATCGGTACAAATAGCCGACGATCGTCAAGCCATAGTTTTTCGGCGAGGAATTGTTGCCGAATATCATGTAGCTTTCCGTAAACATCGCCAGGCCGGCGTAGATGGAAATGGTCAGCACATAAATAGTAGTGGGCTTGAGCAGCGGCCACGCGATGCAGCGGAATTTCTGCACGGAGTTTGCGCCGTCGATGTCCGCCGCCTCATACAGCGAATTCGGAATGGACTTCAATCCCGCCATATAGTACAGGATGTTCATGCCTGTCCAGCGCCAGCAGCACAGCAGCACCATGGCAAACATGGCCGTCCATTCGCCTTTCAGCCAATAGATGGGTTCCAGCCCGAACAGCCCGCGTATCTGGTTCATCATCGCGCCGTCCAGTTCACTGAACATCATACGGAAAATGATACCGGCAACCACCACGGAGGAAAGCACCGGCACAAACAGGATGGCCTTGAACAATCCCGAATACTTCATGGACGCGGAATTGAGCATATAGGCAAACAGCAGCGGAAACGGGATCAGCAGCGCGCAGGTGATCACCGTATACCGTACAGAGTTTTTGACAGCCGTATAGAATGTTTTATTGGAAAATAAGTTTTGATAGTTTTTAAAGCCGATCCATTCCGCGGATGTGGCCGTAATCGACTGAAAACTCATTTTAATCGTCGTAACCAACGGGTATAAAAAGAAGATTAAAAAAGTCAGGATAAAGGGAAGCATAAACATATAGGGCGCTATCCCCTGCGAATAGAGAAGATGCTTATTGACGACAAAATAGGCGGCAATCAGCAAAACGCCGCCGATCATCCAGATGTTTCTGGAACGAACCGAAAAAAGCCAGGCGCCCTGCAGCAGGCTGTAGCTTTCTCCCTCATCCAGTGTTTGAAAATAATATTTGCTCAGATCGCTGCTGGAATCGTAAGCCTTGTCAAACTTTGCGCCGCTTCCGTTGAGGGTAAACAAGCCCGTTATGCCATAGGCAAGCAGCAGTACCCCCAGTATTACAATGAACAGCGTCTTTCTTTCCTTGACCTTGTTCTGTGTTTTGATCGCAATCATGTTCATCACCTGCATTCAATCAATGGATCCGGAAGAGGGAGTATCCCCCTTCCGGATCCCTTCTCACAGCATGGCGTCAGCCGCACTGTAAGCCGGTTGTTGTAGTGTTGTTAGAACAGCTCGTCCTCGATAGCGGCCTGCGCTTCTTCCAAAGCTTCGGCAGGATCCATCATATCGATGTACACTTCGTTCCAAAGCGTGGTGTCGAGGTAGGTGTTGATGGTCGGCGAGATGGACGTGGAGGCCACGCCGGCGATCTCGTTGATGGAATTCAACACGTCAAACGCGTTGGTGAGGAAGTACTGGTTGTAGGTGTTGTCCGGATCATGGGTGACTTCATCCATGGCCCACACTTCTTTGTTGCAGGGATCGAAGCCAAGCTCCTGCCAGATGAGGATGTTGGCATCTTTGCTCGCCTTGGCAAACACGGTGAACTGCGCCGCGAGGTCGTAGTTCTCGTTGTCCTTCACGACGACCGTGCCGGTGCCGCCCAAACCAACAGACTGGTTCTGGCCCACTTCAAACACGGGGCTGGGCGCGATGGCATACTTCTGATAGCAGGCGTCGCCGATCTCGCTGGTGAAACGGCTCATGTACCACAGAGGCATGGTGATGGAAGCCATCTCGTTGGTGGCAACATAGGCTTTGCCTTCTTCAGTGTCAACCTGGCCGCCCGGGCACACAACGGCGATGCCGTCTTCTACCCACTTTTGCTGCGTTTCCACGGCCTTGAGCATTGCTTCGGTGTTGATGGTCGCAACGGGGTTGTCTTCGTCGGAATTATCCACGAAATCGGAGCCCAGCTGGGTGATCATCAAAGCGGTCTGCCACTGGGTGGAGGTTTCCACATTGCCCATGTACTTCGTGGAGTCGTACTCCTTGAGCTTCAGGCCGGCATTATACCAGTCATCCCAGGTGACGATCGTGGTATAGTCGATGCCGGCGGCCTCAAGCAGGTCCACCTGATAGAAGGTAACGCACGCGCCGATGTGGTAGGGAATGCCATACAGGTTGCCGCCCTTGGAGTAGAGGTTCAGGCGGGATTCGACCAACTGATTCATCAGATCGCCCATGTAATCCTGCAGGGGAACCAGGCTATCGCTGTAAGCAAGGATGTTGGGGAACTGGCCGACTTCCACGTCGCAGATGTCGGGAGCGCCTTCGCCTGCCTGCAGGGCAACCTTCAGCTTGTTGTGCATTTCGTCATAGCCCAGGGTTACGCATTCCAGTTCGATTTGCTTGTCCGGGTTCTGCTCGTTCCACATATCGGCCAGCGTATAGTAATACGCGTCATGCTGGCTGATGAACGTCCAGAGGGTCAGCTTGGTGGCGGCTTCTTCTGCGGATGCAAAGCTTACGATGCTCAGCACCATGCACAGAACGAGCGCAAGGGATAACAGTTTCTTCATTTGGGTCTCCTCCTTGATGAAATATATTTTGGAAGCGCTTCACGCTTCAAAACCGCATTTGGCAGCGCACGGTGCGCTATTGGAATTTTTTAGGATTACATTATCGTTAATGTTGTATAAAATGTGGATATAAATGAGCCGGATCATCACTCTCGTTTCCCTATAATACTGTGTATTTTTCAGTCGTTTTCAACGTCATGCATGTGATAATATGGCAATACGCTCAATAAGCGTCACCAATTCTGATAACATTAACGTTAATCCTGTCCTGAGATGAATATAGCACGTTCTAAATCGCTTGTCAACAACTATGCTAAAATTTTTATCGGTTTTTTATAAATATCAAAATTCGGCATTGCCTGTATCCGCCTGCTCGGTATATACTGGAAAGCAGGCAAGCACCGTAAAGCGGTGCCGGTATCCGTTGAATATTCCGGTCCTGTATACTCGTGTTTCTGATTCATAGGAAAAGAGATGATCGCTTTGCCGTCTTCCAAAGGGCCAAAACAGGTGCTCCTGCGTGATATCGCCGAAGCGACCGGCTATACGGTAAACACCGTATCGCGCGCGCTGAAAAACAAGCCCGACATTGCGGATTCCACCTGCGAGTATATCCAGTCTGTTGCCGACCAGATGGGTTATGTGCGCAACAGCATTGCCAGCTCGCTTCGTACCGGACGCACGCGGACGATATCGGTCATTGTCGGTGATATCGCAAACCCCTTTTTCGCGGGCATGATCAATCTGCTGCACGACGCGGCGCAGAAGATCGGGTATTCCGTTTTGGTGCTGTGCTCGCGTGACGACAGCGAACAGGAAGAAAAAGCCGTGATCACCTCTATTGAGCGCCGGGTGGACGGCGTTTTGCTATTCCCGACCATCCACTGCCGCACCAGCATCAAGCGGATGCAGCAGGCGCATATTCCCTTTGTACTGGTCAGCCGCCATACCCAGAACATCGATTATGATTACGTGGTCTGCGATGACGAAAAGGGCGGCTATCTGGCAACCAAGCACCTTATCGAAGCCGGCCATCGCAAGCTGGCGTTTTATTGCCGCAACGAAGTCATCTACTCCAGCCGCGGGCGCTATCAGGGCATGCTGCGCGCGGCCGCCGAGGCCGGCATCCCGCAGGAAAACGTTGTTTCCTACCTGCAGGGCGACACGGCCTCGCTTTCGGAAAAGCTGCACCAGTGGAAATCCACGGGCGTTACCGGCATCTTTGCCTTTTGCGATTTGGAGGTTTGGCAGCTGATCGCGCAAATGGAAACCGACGGTATGCTGCATGACTTCAGCATTGTCGGGTTTGACAATATCCAAAGCATGCTGGAGTATCCCTATCCGCTTTGTACCATCGACGGCGGTATGGAAAAGCAGATTTCCACCGCGGTGGATTTGCTGATGAAGCGCATCCACGGCGATACTTCCCCGCCCCGCGCCGTAGTATACGATGTGAAGCTGGTCTGCCGCGGAAGCTGCCGCCACGCCTTCAGTAAATCGTAACAGCAGATCCCGTTTCGCCGAATGCATCATTCCCATACCGCTGCGGCATCAGGAAGGAAAGCGAGCGAACCATGTACCATGAAGACTGGCTGATGTCGCAGATCCGGCTTTTAGCGGCGGCGATTGCCAGAGCCGTTTTTCGCAGGGACGCTATCGTATACGAAGTTGGGGATAATGCCGCCCAAAGCCAGACGGACGATCTGTACCGCCGCCTGTCCGCATTGCTGAAAGCCGGACAGATCAACGAAGCGGAGGACCTGCTGTTTGATGCCCTTCGCCCCGAGGATCCGGACCTTCTGCTGCTCGCCGTCGATTTTTACCAAAAGCTCAACGCCCTTACCGACCGCGAACTGGAGCAAAGCAATTTCTCCCGGGCGGAAATCCTGGAAGGCCTGACCGCCGTGCAGCATATGTACGGCCTGGCATTATAGTGTTATCCCGTTTTATATTGAATAGAATTATTCATAGCCTAAAAAAGATAAATGATTGCAAACCGCCTGACGGACAGGACGGCTTTTTGCATAGCAAAAAACGTCGCCGCGAACTGAGCGCAGTCCGCGACGACGAATGGCTGGGGAACTAGGATTCGAACCTAGACAATACGAGTCAGAGTCGTAGGTG
>DAOPIR010000179.1:0-5872 GCA_035399245.1 Candidatus Limiplasma sp. | reverse complement strand
CCAGGTGGTTACCGTGGATGTGGAAAACAATCAACTCATGGTGCATTAACCCTAATAATAAGACGCCGTTTGCTAAGCAAGCGGCGTCCCAGAGTGTCAAAATACCTCGTTTTGCAGGCACTCTGACAGCCTGTTCAAAAAGCCTAAGATGCTAGGAAGCAAGGGTTGCAGGGGGTTGAGCTTACTATTCGTAAGTGATACCCCTTGCCATCCCGCAGCTGACAACGCAGATTGGGCTTTTTCAACAGGCTGAGACGCCGTTTGCTAAGCAAGCGGCGTCTTTTTATGGCCCCGTTTTCGGTTGACAGATATGCATTCCATCCTCTATAATGCAGATAATTAAGTTACATCTTGATGAAACGGAGCTTGCTGTATGGTTTTCTCCTCACCGGTGTTTCTGTTTGTGTTTCTGCCGATTACCATGATCTGCTATCATCTTCCGTTTCTGAAATCCATCAAAGCCAAAAACATCGTCATGCTCATCGCCAGCCTTCTTTTTTATGCCTGGGGTGAGCCTGTTTTTGTGTTCGTGGTCATGCTTTCCATCGTGATCAACTGGGGTGCCGGCCTGCTGCTGCCCAAGTACGGCAAACCGGTGCTGATCCTAACACTGATCTACAATATCGGGCTGCTGTTCGTGTGCAAATACCTCACCTTTACCCTCAAAGCGTTTTATGGGCTTACGGGGATGAGTGGCAACCTGATTGAAATTTCCCTGCCGATCGGCATTTCCTTTTTCACGTTCCAAATCATCTCCTATATTATCGACGTCTACCGCGGGCAGGCCCGCGTGCAGAAAAACGTGCTCAACCTCGCGCTGTACATATCGATGTTCCCGCAGCTGATCGCCGGCCCCATCGTGCGCTACAACACCATCGAGGAACAGCTGCAAAACCGCACCGCTACGCCCGACGACGTTGCCTACGGCATCCGCCGGTTCATTGTCGGGCTGGGTAAAAAGCTGCTGATCGCCAACTATATGGGCATCGTGGCGGATAATCTTTTCGGCATGACCGGTACCCTGAGCACGATGACGGCATGGTATGGGGCGCTTTGCTATGCGTTTCAAATCTACTTCGATTTCTCGGGGTATTCCGATATGGCAATCGGGCTGGGGCGGATGTTTGGGTTCCGGTTCGGCGAAAACTTCAACTATCCCTATATCGCCAAATCCATCGTGGATTTCTGGCGCCGCTGGCATATTTCGCTGAGCACGTGGTTCCGCGATTATGTATATATTCCGCTGGGCGGCAACCGGGTGAGCAAGCCGCGCTGGATTCTCAATTATTTCATTGTTTGGATGCTCACGGGTATCTGACACGGTGCAAACTGGACGTTCTTTTTATGGGGCTTCTTCTATTTCCTGCTGCTCACCATGGAGCGGCTCACCGGCATTGAGCAAAAATTGAAATGGGTATACCGCATCCCCACGTTCCTGTTCATCCTGATCGGCTGGGTCCTGTTCCGCTCGGAAAGCCTTACGCTGGCAAAGCAGTATTTCACCAGCATGTTCACCGGAATGAACGGCTTTGCGGATTTCGTGTTCTGGGAGCAGCTACGCACCAGTTACCCGGTACTGATCCTCGCGGTTCTGGGGTGCACGCCGCTTCTGAAAACGATGTTTGCGAAGCTTCCGTGGAAAGAAAGCGTAAAAAACGGCCTTCTTCTTACCGCCACGATCACGATGTTCATCCTGTCGCTGCTGGCGGCGATTTCCAGCACGCACAATCCGTTCCTGTACTTCAACTTTTAACGGAGGCCTATTATGAGCAAGCATGCGAACAAGGCTCTTATCCTCGTTTTTTGCGTTGTGCTGTTTGTGATGTTCTTGGGCTTTCTTTATGCGTATGTTTTTACCACGAACCATGAAGCAAATAACTTTGAGGATGCCGTAACCGCGTCCTCGGCAAAGAATCTGCCCTTCTACAGCGAGCTTGTGGGCGTATCCAAGCGAGTCGAAGCGTTGCTCGGTTGGCACGATGTGAAGCTTTACACCGATTCGGGCGTAATCGAGATCACCGACGGGCACTACACCAACGTGCTTCCCAAAATCGATATGAGCGAGCACGTGGCCGCTGTAACCTCCCTGCGGGATTACGTGGAGGCGCAGGACATCGCGTTTTTATACGCCCAGGCGCCCGCCAAAATCAGCAGCCAGGATCCGGAAAGCGGCACGCTGGATTTTACCGTGCAAAACGCCAAGGAGCTGATGGCCAGCCTGCGGGCAAACGGCGTGGACGTGCTCGATCTGAACGCCGAAATGGAGAAAATCGACCCGTCCGCCTCCTACCATCATTCGCTGTACTATCATCTGGATCACCACTGGCGCGTGGAAACCGCGCTGTGGGCCGCCGGCGTGCTTTCGCAGTATTGTAACGAGCATTACGGCAGCACGATCGATCTGTCGCTGTTCGACCCCGACCAATACTCCTATGATGTTCGCAAGGGCATCTTTTTGGGCACGCACGGTAACAGCCTCACGGAGGCGCTTGTGCAGCCGGAGGATTTCACCATTGTGCGGCCGACGTTTGATACGTACGTCAGCTTTTCCTTCCCAGAGATCGACTACTATGCAACGGGAGACGATTCCGTGCTGTTCAACATGGACGTGCTGGATTCCTACGCCTATGATATCTATCTTTGCGGAACGCAGCCCCTGAAAAGCGTGTATAACTACCTGGCCGACAACGGCTTCCGCGTGCTTTTCATTAACGATTCCTATAACGTAAGCTGCGGATATTTCTTTTCCTTCGGTGTGATGGAGACAATCATGTTCGATCCGCGGTATAATAAGGACAGCGTCCGCAACCTGATTGATGAGGAATGCCCGGACGCGGTGATTATGCTTTGTTTCAGCGGAAACCTGGTTCCCACCAACCAAAGCTCGGCCACCGACCTGTTTAACCTGGAGTAGAAAGGCAAGTACTATGAAACAGATCAACCCAAACGCGATTTACCATATGCCGTGGCTGGAGTACCGGCACGCAATGCCCGACGGACGGATTGTGATCCGCCTGCGCACGGCGCGGGGCGATTTTAATCGTGTGGTGCTCAAGACCGCCAATCCGTACGATCTTTCCGATCCGTTCGGCGCCGGCGACCTGTACGATATGACGGTGGCCTACCGCGATTCGATGTACGACTATTACGAGGCCATTTTCGCCGTTAAGGATCCGCGGATTAAATACCTGTTCATCCTCTACGCGGATTACGCCCGCGTGTTTAAGCTGGACGGCACGGGCCTGCGCATCGGTGAGGACAGCTTTGACGATATTTCCGAATGCTTTGCCTTTGCGTATGCCTATCCGCCCGATCCCATGCCCGCCTGGGCGCGCGGCTGTGTGGGCTATCAGATTTTTCCCGACCGTTTCCGCCGCGAAGGCCCGCCAGAGGACGGGCTGGAGCCCTGGACCTCCACGCGTGTGCAGAGCGAATACCGATTCGGCGGCAACCTAAACGGCATCCGTGCCGCCCTGCCCTATTTGAAGGACCTGGGCGTGAAGATGCTTTACACCACACCGATTTTCCTAAGCGACAGCGCCCATCGCTACAACACCTTCGATTACTATAAGATCGATCCGCTGCTGGGCACGCTGGATGATTTTAAGGCGCTGGTGGAAGATGCGCACAAGTTGGATCTGCGCATTATTCTGGACGGCGTGTTCAATCACTGCGGGCTGGGCTTCGCGCCCTTTGCGGACGCCAAGGAAAAGGGCGATGAAAGCGAATACTACGATTGGTTTTTCTTTGACGATCTGGAGGAATTCGGCTACCGTGCCTTCGGCCATTGGCCCTACATGCCCAAGCTGAACCTGCAAAACGAAGACTGCGCCAACTATTTTCTGGAGGTTGGCGAGTACTGGCTGAAAGAAACCGGCGTAGACGGCTGGCGTCTGGACGTGAGTCCCGAGGTATATCCCCCGTTCTGGCATGATTTTCATCATATGATGAAGCAGATCAATCCCGACAGCCTGATGATCGCCGAATGCTGGGACGACAGCCGTGAGTGGCTCTCCACCGGCGACCTGTTTGACGCCACCATGCACTATGTTTTAAGCCGCAACATCTGGAAACGGTTCGCGCTGCAGTGCATCGAGCTGAAAATCTTCGACGCCGCCGTAAACGAAGCCGCCATGCACTACCCCACGCGCAACCAGGATGTGCTGTGGTCGTTTTTGGGCTCGCATGACACCGAGCGTTTCCTCACCCGCGCGGGCGGCGATATCCGCAAGCTGCGCGGCGCGGCGTTTTTCCAGTTTACATTCATGGGTATCCCCATTATCTATTACGGGGACGAGCTGGGCATGGAAGGCGGCGCCGATCCGGACAACCGCCGTTCCATGCGCTGGGATCTGGTAGATAACAACGATACCCGCGTGCACTTCCAAACGCTGGCCCGGCTGCGTGCGCAAAACGAAGCGCTCAGTACCGGCACGTTCCGCACGTGGAAAGTTTTTGACAACGGCTTGTATGTTTACGAGCGTTTTACTGATACTCAACGCCTGCTGTGCGTGCTTAACACCGGCATGGAAAGCGTACAGACGCTTGTGCTGCTGCCGCCGGCCCTGCAAAACCAGCAGAAGCTGACCGATCTCTATGCACAAAAAACACTGCCCGTCACAGAAGGCAGCGTGCTGATCGCTTTGGATGCGCAGGAGGGAATGATTTTACAGTAGGCTGCTCATGGAGTTGGTCAGGCTCGTCAGTGTATGGACAACACCGCTCATCAGCACGCCGCCGATGCCCGCGATCAGGATGACTTTCATCAGCTCCGAAACACAAATCAGCGCCGCCTGCACCGGCACCGCGCGCGGCGGCTGCAGCCTGCCCAGCTGCACAGCAACATTGCATAGCAGCACATAGCTGAATATCAGTCCGAATAGCAGCACAAGGATTGCCAGATACGGCGTGATTACGCTGCACACCGCGGCTATCAGCAGCGCAAACAGGTTCGGCAGCGTAATGATAGCCGCAAAGCCTGACAGCAGAGGGAATGAGAACCGCACCTTGCGCATCACGCTTACATAAACCATGGTAACCGCAGCCGGCATAATAACGGCGATCAGCTGGCATACGGCGGCGATCCCACCGATCGGCAGCGCTACCTTGCCCGCCAGATAACTTACGCCCTGGTTCAGGCTGGCGGTGCTGTCCGCCAGCTCCAGTCCGGTAACCTCGCTTGTAAGGGTAAACAGCGAGCCAAGCACGCCCCGCACCATAATCGTCCCTGTCAAAAATGCCATGATCAGCGACAATCCCACGATCAGTAAACCGGTATAGCGATCCTCCCTGCGGATCATCCTGACCAGCGTATCTGTTGGACACGTAAATGCCCCTTTGATGACGCCGGGCAGATCGGACAGGGTTTTGGAAAATGCGCCGCCGGGGTTATAGCTGTCCCGCGGCTGATTTTGATACGGCATCTGCTGCGCGTTTTCCGGGATTCCCGTAAGCAGCTGCTTACGATAGGTATGGAACGTAGGCGTGGCGTACTGCTTGGGTGGTTCTTCCGTTGTATAGCCATAGGTTCTGCAGGAGGGCGGTACGCCCTGCTGGTAGTTGGTTTTGGGATACTCCTGATACGTCCGGTAATCTTCCTGCGCCTGTTTGGTATCTATGCGCGCACCGCAAATCGGACATTGGGCCAGGCCCGGAGGAATAATACTTCCGCAATGGGTACATCTCATGCGCTGTGCTCCTGTCCGGTTATTTGATCGATTTCCCGAATAAACAGATCGTTAATATCGCTCTTAGCGGCCAGCAGCCGCTCTTTTTTCTCTGCACCAATCTCCTGCAGGTTTTCAATTTGCAGCAGCTCCAACGCTTTCTGCGTTGCTTTTTCATAGCGATCCTGATCGTGGAAACAGTACAG
>DAOPIR010000178.1:0-5880 GCA_035399245.1 Candidatus Limiplasma sp. | reverse complement strand
GATCAGCTGATGGCTGCGCACCTGTCCGGGCGCTCGGTCAGCGGGGACATTACGTTGGATGACGTAGCGGCGGAAACATACCGCGTTACCAATGTCAGCGGCGATGTACACCTTAAGCTGCAAGCAACCTTTGCGCAGATGGATCTGCGCACGGTTTCGGGTGATCTGTCAATCCTTACGGAGCTTAAGGCGCTGCAGGTTTCCATGCGCTCGGTCAGCGGCCATAAGGTGATCAACGGAATCGAGATCACCGAGGATAAAGATGCGCCTGTGGTACATGCAACGGGCGTATCCGGCGATTTGAAAATTATCGGCATACGCGAATAAAAACAGGAGGATCAACATGGCAAGAAATCAATTTAACGGATTTGGCGGCGGCGGCAACATGCAGCAGCTGATGCGGCAGGCTCAAAAGCTGCAGGAGCAGATGGTAAAAACCCAGCAGGAGCTGGAGGAGCGCGAATATACCGCCCAGGCCGGCGGCGGCATGGTCAGCGTGGTTGCCTCGGGCAAGGGGGAGCTTAAATCCGTAACCATCAATCCCGAATGTGTGGATCCCGATGATGTGGAAATGCTGCAGGACATGGTGCTGGCAGCGGTAAACGAAGCCATCCGCATGGGACAGGAAGCCAAGGAAGCGGAAATGGGCAAGCTTTCCCCGGGCATGGGAGGCATGTTCTGATCTATGGGTAAACCGCTTGAACCCATCGCGCGGATGGTGGCGCAGCTGTCCAAGCTTCCCAGCATCGGCCAGAAGAGCGCGCAGCGGCTCGCCTACCACATTATTTCCATGGACTTGGAGGATGTGCGCGAGCTGGCTTCGGCGATCTATCAGGGCCGCAAGGAAATCCGCTACTGTAAGGTGTGCGGCAATTATGCCGTCGGCGACCTGTGCGATGTTTGCAGTGATCCAGACCGGCAAAACGGCCAGATCTGCGTTGTGCGTGATCCGCGCGACGTGGCGGCTATTGAGCGCATGCATGATTACGAAGGCAGCTATCATGTGCTGCACGGAACGCTGTCGCCGATGGACGGCATCGGGCCGGACGATATCCGCATCAAGGAACTGTTGAAGCGGCTGTCGGACGGAAAGATAAAAGAAGTTATACTGGCCACAAATCCAGATATCGAGGGCGAAGCGACCGCCAGCTATATCGCACGGCTGATCAAGCCGATGGATATCCTGGTTACGCGCATTGCCCACGGCGTGCCGGTAGGCAGCGATCTGGAATACACTGATGAAATCACCCTCGCCAAGGCGATGGAAGGCCGGCGGGAGATATAACAGGAGGACGCAGAATGCCTCAATGGGAAGTTTGGCAATGGCTGGTGCTGGCTATGCTGGCGCTTATAGGCATCTTAGCCGTTGCAGTGCTTGTTTTGCTTGCAAAAAAGAAAAAGGACATAACGCTTGAGGATGGCATCCGCACCCTGCAGGCCGCGCTGAACGAAGAAAGCCTCAGGCAGCGCGAAGAGCAGCTGCGCACGCTGCAATCGATCAACGATAGTATTTCCGGCATCCTCAACCGCAATGCCGAGCAGCAGGCAACCCAATCCGAGGCGCAGGACGCGCGGCAGGCGCGCATGTACTCCTTCACACAGGAAAGCCTCAATAAATTTGAGCAGCGCATGCAGGCGATCGACAAAACGCTGGAACAGGAGCTGTCCAAAAACGAAAACCGTATCGAAAAGATGCGGGAGATGATCGAAAAATCCATTACCGGCATGCGCGCGGAAAACGAGAAAAAGCTCGATGAAATGCGCAAAACCGTAGACGAAAAGCTGCAGGATACCCTCAACAAGCGCCTGACCCAAAGCTTTACCCAGGTTTCGGACAGGCTGGAACAGGTGTACAAGTCTCTGGGCGAGGTGCACAGCCTGGCACAGGGCGTGGGGGATTTGAAGCGCGTGCTGGGCAATGTAAAGCGGCGCGGCGTGTGGGGCGAGATTCAGCTGGGCAACCTGCTTAGCGAGGTGCTGACCTCAACACAGTATCAGACCAACGTGCAGGTGCGCCCCAATGCAGCCGAGCGCGTGGAGTTTGCCGTATGCCTGCCCGGCAAGGAGGACGACAATACCGTATACCTGCCCATTGACAGCAAGTTTCCCCAGGAAGACTACGCGCGCCTGGCGGACGCAAGCGAAAAGGGCGATGCCGAGCAGACTGAGGCAGCCCGCAGCGCGCTGGTTACTGCGGTGAAAACCGAGGCCAAGCGCATTGCGTCCAAATATATCGAGCCTCCGTATACTACTGATTTTGCGGTGATGTTTTTACCGCTGGAGAGCCTATATGCCGAGGTGGTGCGCAATGCGGAGCTGGTGGAAACCATCCAGCGTGAGCAGCGCGTGGTGATCGCCGGGCCGAGTACGCTGCTGGCAATGCTCAACAGCCTGCAGATGGGCTTTCGTACGCTGGCGATTGAAAAACGTTCGGCGGAGGTCTGGCGGCTGCTTGGCGCGGTAAAAAACGATTTCGGTAATTTTTCAAATGTGCTGCAAAAGACACAGGAGAAGCTGCGGCAGGCCAGCAATACCATCGACTCCGCTTTTGTACGCACCCGCAGCATTGAACGCAAACTGCGCAATGTGGAGCTGCTGGACGACGGCGAAACCCAAAAGCTGCTCGGGGATGTGGAAGACGAACCTATACGGGCGGAAGACGAACAAAACGAGTAAGTCTGTTTTCCTTAAGAAATATAGTATCGGCTCAATCTGCAGTGTTGTAAAACGAAAGCCTTACAGTACAATCGTTTGCGGGATATTGTAACAAGGAGCCATAAAACTTGCTATTTTCCACAATCGGTGGTTTAATAATTTCAACTTACAGGACAAGGAAAGGGGGCACCCCTTTTTGGATATACAATGGTATCCCGGGCATATGGCAAAAGCAAAGCGGCTATTGGCGCAGCAACTGTCCAAAGCGGACATTGCTATCGAGCTTTGCGATGCACGCATCCCGCTTTCCAGCCGGAATCCGGACTTGAACCGGATGCTTGCGGGGAAGCCACGGATGCTTTTGCTTTGCAAGGCGGATCTGGCGAATAACGACGCAACACAGCGCTGGATTCAACACTTTGCCAAGCAGGGCATTCGCGCGATGGCCTATGATGCCACACCGCAAAAAACCAAACGGGCAAAAACGATGATGGATCAGGCGGCGCAGGAATTTTATGCGCGCGCCGAACGGCGAGGAATTAAAAAAACACTGCGTGCAATGGTGGTCGGCGTGCCCAACGTGGGGAAAAGCACCTTTATCAACCGCCTTACGGGCAGCGCAACGACCGATGTCGGCGATCGCCCGGGCGTTACCCGCGCCAATCGCTGGGTGAAGGTCAACCCTTATCTTGAGGTGCTGGATACGCCGGGTATGCTGTGGCCTAAGCTCAGCGACCAAAACGCCGCCATGCGCCTTGCCTATATCGGCACCATTAAGGACGCCGTATACGATCAGCTGGAGCTGAGCATCCGCTTGCTGAAGGAACTTTTAGCCGATCGGCTGGAGATCACCTGCGAACGGTTCAAGATTAAAAATCCGGCGGCCGATAACGCCGAGCTTTTGGAAGAGGTATGCCGCGGACGCGGATTTTTGCTGAAGGGCGGCGTGTATGATATCGACCGGGCAAGCACTGTAATCCTGGATGAATTTCGCGCCGGAAAGCTTGGGCGGATCACGCTGGAACAACCGCCGGAGCCGGAAAATAAGGAAGTAGATGTATGAAGAAACCGAGTGCCAAACGCCTGCAGAAAAGCGAAGCGCTGTACCGGCACGACTGTGCGTGGGATGTATTCGGCACATCGCTTGCGGGTATGGATGAGGCCGGACGCGGCCCGCTGCTCGGGCCCGTGGTTGCCGCCTGCGTGATTATGCCCAGAGAACCGGTACTCCCATGGGTAGACGATTCCAAAAAGCTCACAGAGGCGCAGCGCGAAGGCGTATTTGAAGAGATTATGCAGTATGCGCTGGCCGTCGGGATCGGCGAGGGAAGCGTAAAGGAAATTGACGAGCTGAATATACTGAACGCTACCAAGCTTGCCATGCAGCGCGCGGCGGCCAGCGTGCCGGCAACGCTTTGCCTGGTAGACGCCGTGACAAAGCTGGATCTCTCGTTTCCCGTCAAGTCCATCATCCATGGCGACGCGATCAGCTACTCCATTGCCGCGGCCAGCATCGTTGCCAAGGTAACGCGTGACCGGCTGATGGCGGAGCTGGCGGGCGTCTATCCGCACTACGGTCTGGAGCGTAACAAGGGATACGGCACGGCCGAGCATATCGAAGCCATCCGCAAACACGGCGCATGCCCCGAGCATCGCAGCCTGTTTATCCGCAATTACATCGAGGAAAATCGCTGATGAAAAAGTTTCTTTTTGCTGTCATGATCGTTGTGCTGCTGTTTGGCACGGCCTGCGCACAGGGGGATAACCTGCTTTCTAACGGCGGATTTGAGGAGGTAGATGCATCCGGTATTCCTGTAGATTGGTATACGGTTTCCTATCGTGATGTAAGCACCAATACCCTGTTTGAAATTACGGACGAAGAGGCACACTCCGGTACCTGCAGCGCGAAAATCGTCAATGCCAACCTGAACGACGCGCGGTATGTGACCGTTTTAGAGGTTGAACCCGAAAGCATGTATCGCGTTTCGGGCTACATTTTGGTTAAAGAGATGGACGACGAAGGCAACGGCGCCAATTTCGGGCTGGAGGACCTGTACGCCACATCCGAAAGCGTTTTTGATACCGACGGCGAATGGCAGTACGTGGAATGGTACGGCGAAACCGATACGGACCAGACGGAGATCGAGCTGGGCGTGCGCGTAGGCGGCTACAGCGCGGAGAGCAAGGGCGTTGCTTATTTTGACGATATCAAGGTGGAAAAGGTAGACACACTTCCCGACGGCGTGTATGCGGATCTCTGGTTTAATTTGAATACCTCCACTGAGGATACCGCCGCTGATACTACCCAGACATCCACAGAAAAATCTACCGGACTGTTTATCCTGCTGGGTATCGTGTTTGCGCTGTTTGCGGCACTCGGCGCACGGTATTTACTGTCTGATGATATGAAAAAGCCGGCAATTTCGCAAAACGCTCTGTTCCTGTTTGCCGTCGGGATGATGGCGGCGTTTGCGCTGCGGCTGTGGCTGGGCGGCAGTATTGAAGGATACAGCGTGGATATCAATTGCTTTGCGGCGTGGAGTACCCATATCGCTTCAGTCGGGCCGATCAACTTTTATACATCCGACTATTTCTGCGATTATCCGCCGGGCTATATGCTGATGCTCTGGCCGATCGGCAAGGCGATCAACGCACTGGGATATTCGCTTTCGCCGGGTATACTGCTGCTGATTAAAATCATCCCTATTCTATGCGACATGATCACGGCGATGGTTTTGTTCTGGTATGCCAAAAAGCATATTTCCATCAAGGCGGCGGCATTTATCGGGTTGCTGTTCGCGTTCAATCCGGCTGTGCTGGTTACGGGATCCGCCTGGGGACAAGTAGACTCCGTACTGGCGCTGCTGTTGGTGATTACCGCAATCACGGCGGCGGACAAGCGCTGGCGCATCGCCATGCCGGTGTTTATCCTCGCCATCCTGATTAAGCCGCAGGCCCTGCTGCTGGTGCCGGTCGGATTGGTGTGGCTGATCGTTTCGATTGCTTTTGATCAAAAGGACGGCCGGAAACAACAGTATACGCAGCTGTGGCAGGGCATACTGCTGGCGGTAGCCGCGGCAGCGGCCGTGGTGCTGCCCTTCCATCTGCGGCAGGAAGACCCGTGGTGGCTGATCAAGCGCTATCAGGAAACATTGTCCTCGTATAATTACGCGGTGCTGAACACGGCCAACCTGATGTACCTGTTGGGCGGCAACTGGTCTGCGC
>DAOPIR010000177.1:0-5901 GCA_035399245.1 Candidatus Limiplasma sp. | reverse complement strand
GGTCAAGCCGACGTGGGAGCGGTATCAGGCAAAGGACGACGATGTGATCATCGAGCTGGATCCCGATGGCGTTTGGCACGGGCACGCACGAGACCACCAACATGTGCATGCTGCTGCTGGAAAAGCATATGCATGCGGGTATGCGTGTGATGGATGTGGGCACGGGCAGCGGCATTCTGGCCATCGCGGCAGCCAAGCTCGGTGCACAGGATGTGCTTGCCGTGGATATCGATCCCGATGCGGTAAAGGTTGCCAACGAAAATATTGAGCGCAACCATGTAAATGGCCATGTGCGCGCCGTACAGGGTGATCTGGTCAAGAGCGAAGCGATGGAGTGCGACCTTGCGGTTGCAAATATCATCGCCGATGCGATCTGTGCGCTGGCGGCGCCGATGCGGCGGCATCTGGTGCGCGGCGGTGCGCTGATCTGCTCTGGTATTATCAGGGAACGTGAACAGGACGTGCTGGACGCGCTGAAAAATGCCGGGTATACTGTGGTGGATCGTATCACACAGGGCGAATGGGTGGCGCTGTGCGCCAAAGGAGAGAAATAGAATGCACCGTTGCTGGCTGGACACGGATACACCGCTTGCGATCGGCTTGCCCGTTGCGCTTTCCAAAGAGGAAAGCGACCATGTGGCGAGGGTGCTTCGCATGAAAGCGGGCGACGCGGTGCAGCTGATCGCCGCGGAGCGGCTGTATGGTGCGCAGATCGTCGCTGTGACAGATGGTATTGTGCAGGCGCAGCCGATGGCAGAACTGCCGTCGCCGGAAGCGGCCGTCAAGGTAACGCTGGCGCAGGGATTGCCCAAGGCTGACAAGCTGGAATGGATCGTGCAAAAGGCCACGGAGCTGGGCGTATATCAGGTGCAGCCGATTGAAATGACGCGCTCGGTGGCGCGGATATCGAATAAGGACGAAAAAAAGCGCGAGCGCCTCAGCCGCATTGCGCTTGAGGCCGCCAAGCAGGCGGGTCGGGCGCACGTGCCGCAGATTTTACCGGCACAGCGCTTTGCCGATATGCTCAAAACGCTGCATGGAAGCGTGTATGTGGCATGGGAAGAAGCGGATGCGCTGCGCCTTTCACAGGCGGTGGCAGAGGATCAGCCGCGGGAGATCACGCTGGTGATCGGCCCCGAGGGCGGGATTACGGCGGATGAGATCGCGCAGCTGACCGCAAGCGGTGCGCGGACGGTTACACTGGGCAGGCGCATCCTCCGCACGGAAACGGCGGGGCTATGCGCACTGGCGGTTACCATGGCCGCGCTGGGGGAAATGTAATGGCAAAAACAGTTCGGTTTTATACCTTGGGCTGCAAGGTGAATCAATATGACTCGGAAGCCATGCTGGAACAATTTCTGGAAAACGGCTACACTGTGGCTAAGCAGGGCATGCCGGCCGACGTGTATGTGGTCAACACCTGCACAGTCACGGGCACGGGCGAGCAAAAGAGCATGCAGGCGGTACGCCGTTTTCAGCGGCAAAATCCTGCCGGTGAGATGATCATTGCCGGCTGTCTGGCACAGAAAAATGCGGAAGAGCTGCGCGTTACCGGCGCACGGCTGATTTTGGGGGTACAGCATCGGGGCGATGTTGTGGAGCTGCTGGAACAGGCAATCGCGCAAAACACGCAGATGATGGCTGTGGAAAGCCTGGAACAGGTTTCCTTTGAGCCGCTGTCCATCCGCGGGCATCAGGAGCATACCCGCGCGTTGATGAAAATCCAGGAAGGCTGCAACAACCACTGCACCTATTGCATCGTACCTTCCGTGCGCGGGGGGATCCGTTCCCGCGAGCCGGAGGATATTTTCAAGGAAGCGCAGGCGCTGGCAAAGGCAGGATTTCGGGAGGTTGTGCTCACGGGGGTGCATCTGACCAGCTATGGAAGGGACTTGCCTAAAAAGCCGACGCTTTTTGATGCGATAGCAACCGTGGCAAAGGTGCAGGGGATCCGGAGGATTCGGCTGGGTTCGCTGGAACCGGTAATCGTAACCGATGCGTTTGTTGACGCTATACAAAACATTCCCAAGCTGTGCCCGCAGTTTCATCTGGCGCTGCAGTCCGGCAGCGACGAGGTGCTTGTGCGTATGAAGCGCCGCTATAACACCGCACAGTTTCTGCGCGCTGTGCAGCGTCTGCGGTCCGCCTACCCCGATGTGGCGATCACGACAGATGTGATCGTCGGCTTTCCCGGCGAAACCGAAGCCCAGTTTCAGCAAACCGTCGCCTTTTGCCAGGCAATCGGGTTTATGAAAATCCACGTATTTCCATACAGCCGGCGTGAAGGCACATTGGCGGCGGTTATGCCCGGACAGCTGTCCAAAGCCGTTAAGGATGAGCGTGTGCAAATCCTGATGCAGACGGCCGATGCCCTGTCCGCCGTCTACAGGCAGCGGATGTTGGGCAGCGTACAGCCTGTGTTGATCGAAACGCGCAGCCGGGACGGCTGGTTTATCGGCTACACACCACAGTACATCCCTGTAGCGTGCCAAACGGGCAGGGTAGGGGAAATTGTTCCCATGCGGCTTAAAGAGCTGACCAAAGCAGGAATGCGCGGCGAACCTGTGGAAACAAACAACCAAAAGGAGGAGTAACTTTATGGAAGACTGCCTGTTTTGCAAAATTATCAATGGGGATATCCCGTCCAAAAAGATTTATGAGGACGATAATACATACGCGTTTTACGATATCAGCCCCCAGGCCAAGGTGCATGCGCTGGTCGTACCCAAGCAGCACGTGCCGTCCTTGGCGGCAAACAGTGATATGACCGACGCACAGATTGCGGCCTGCCTGCGTACCTGCCACAAGGTAGCGGAGCAGCTGGGTATTGCCCAAAGCGGATATCGCGTGGTGTGCAATGCCGGAGACGACGCATGCCAAACCGTCCATCACCTTCATTTTCATGTCATCGGCGGCAATCAACTCAACGGCCAGATGGCTTAAAATCCCTGAAAATAAAGGAAATGCGCTCAAATCGGAATTTGATGGTTGACGCAAAACGCATTTATGCGATATAATACATAAGCAATAGCTGTGTATCCTTCGTCGGTTTTCCTGTGCGAAGGACCGGCGAGATGAGCGAGGGGAGGGATAACAGTGTCCGAGGTACGTATTCGAGAAAATGAATCCCTGGAAAGCGCTCTGAAACGGTTCAAACGCCAATGTGCTCGCTCGGGTGTTTTGGCGGAAGCGCGCAAACGCGAACATTACGAGAAGCCCAGCGTGAAGCGTAAGAAGAAAGCCGAAGCCGCGCGCAAACGCAAGTATTAAAATTTATAGCCCTTCCTGCAAACGGAAGGGCTTAAATTTACACATTTACAATGAAGTACAAGTATACAACGGTTGACAAAACCAAATACCCATGATATTGTGCAATCAGGGCTTATATTTAATATCCATCCTTATTAAAGCGAGGAGTCTTCTTGCGTTATGCCTTTGAAATAAAACCTCACGCGAATGCACGCTATGCGCTTTCGATGAACAAGCTCGCGCTGCGGGAATGCCAATGCCTTTTGTTTTCAATCAATGCTCACGCAACCGTTTCACTGCAAGAACTTGCGGGAACGCGATTCATCATTGTGGAAACCGAACAACTGGATGAACAAGGATGGAATATACTCTCCAATCAGTCGGGGGTTTCCCTGACGGCTGTGTTGGAGGGCGAATGGCTGAAACCGCTGCAGCCCTGCCGGCCTGCGTACATGGAGGCGGATCTGGCACAGGTTCTCAAGTATAAAGGGAAAACGAACGCAGATTTTACACTGATGATGCTCCACTGCGCAAAGGCTGCTTCGGCATTTGCGCGCGATAGCGCACCGCTCACGATTTTAGATCCCGTATGCGGGCGCGGCACAACGCTGTTTTGTGCCCTGCAGGAGGGCAACAATCCTATTGGTATTGAAATCAGCAAAAAGGACATCCATGAATCGGATACCTATTTTGAACGCTATCTGCAATTCCACCGCTACAAGCACAAACGGGAAACCCTGTCCGCAACGCTGCCTGATGGAGGCCATGCGGAAGAGATTCACTATCAACTGGCAAACAATGCCGACCGCTACAAAAAAGGCGACGGCAGATATCTGCGGTTACTGCACGGCGATACCGCGCAGGCAGACCGGATGCTGGGAAGCGAAAGCTGCCATCTGCTGATCGGTGATCTGCCTTACGGCGTGCAGCATGCGCCAAAGGGCGTCAAGGGAAAGTCACCGCTGGAGCAGATGCTGCACCAGGTATTTCCCGCCTATTATCAGGTTCTAAAACGGGGCGGAGCGATGGCACTGGCGTTTAACACCTACACGCTGAAGCGCGAAACATTATGCGCCGCCATGGAAAATGTCGGCTTCCGTGTGATGGCGGAACCGCCGTTTGATGATTTTTCACACTGGGTGGAACAGGCAGTCAACCGCGACATGGTGATTGCGGTGAAAGAATAACTGTTTTCTCAATTTACAGATCACTTTATTTGGGTCTGCGGGAATACAAAACAAGGAGGAATACCATTTGTTGTCAAGCGATTTGCAGGCAATGACAGTTGTCCAGCTGCGCAAGCTGGCAAAAGAGAAGAATATCAAGTTGGCATCGGGGCTGGATAAAGCCACGATTGTACAGCGGATTGCGGATTCGCTCGGCTTGGAAAACGAGCCGGAGGATGACGAAAACCAGGCGCTGCACGCAGCGCCGCTTTCGGCAGACGTAACATCCGTTGATCCCAAAGGGGATTTGTCGGGCGACAGCTATCGGTCCGCCTATCAGCAGGTGCGGCAGGCACGGTCGAAAGTCCCCAACAAGCCTGTGCTGAAAAACACCATCCAAAGGGATGCGGGCAGCAGCTTATCCCGCTTCGGACCGCGGACGAGCTTTGTTGCGCCCGTAACATCGCCGGAGCGGGAGACGATGTATGCCGGCAGGCAGCAGGAGCAGCATCTGCCGCAGCGTACCATTGACGGCTACAAGCTTGGCTACCGTGCGGCCCAGCCGCGCGATTACAATCGCCAGGAATACCGCAGCCAGCCGCGCATTGATTACAGCCGCGCATCCTACCAGCAGCCGTCTGCGCAGCACAACAGCCAGCATTCGCGCACCAGCGAAGTGTATTATAACGATTCGCTGTATAAGCCCGTGCGTGATCCCAAGATTATCGAAAGCATGGAAAACGGTGAAATTCCGGATATGCTGCAGGCGCCGGAGGGTGAGCCGGGCGAAGGAATCCTCGAAATTCTGCCGGATGGATTTGGGTTTTTACGTTCCTCGTCGCTGCTTCCCGGCCGCAAGGATTATTATGTGTCGGTCGCGACGATCCGCCGCTACGATTTGCGTACGGGAGACTTTGTGGAGGGCAAGGTACGGCCCGGCAAGGAAACCGATAAGTTTGCCGCGCTGATGTACGTGGAAAAAATCAACGGCAAGCCCTATGAACAGGAGCAGGAGCGGCTGCTGTTTGATGAGCTTACGGCCATTTATCCCAATCGCCGTATAACGCTGGAAGGTAAAAGCTCCAGTGAAAACTGGCCAATGCGCATTACGGACCTCATCGCGCCGATCGGTTTCGGGCAGCGGTCGATGATTGTAGCGCCGCCGGAAAGCGGAAAAACGATCATGATGCAGGAAATCTGCAAGGCTGTCAAAGAAAACGACAGCGAAGCACAGTTGATGATGCTGCTGATTGACGAGCGCCCCGAGGCGGTAACCGAGGTGCGCGATTCGCTGGAAGGCGTGGCGGAGGTATTTGCCACCACCTTTGACGAAGCACCTGATGCCCAGACCCGTGTTTCCGAAACGATGCTGGAGCGCGCGGAGCGCCTGGTGGAGCAGGGTAAAAACGTGGTTGTGCTGCTGGACAGCCTTACCAAGCTGACGCGTGCCTATCAGGCGGCGGCCACGCAGGGCAGCCGCACCATG
>DAOPIR010000176.1:0-5981 GCA_035399245.1 Candidatus Limiplasma sp. | reverse complement strand
GCGGTGAAGTAAACGCCGATATCAGGGCAACTGTTAGTTGCCTGCAGGATCTTGGTGCGCGGATCGCTTATGACGACGGCATGTTTTTCGTCGTTCCTTTTGCATACCCCATCAGTAAAGCGCCCTGCGTGCTGGATGCTGGAGAATCCGGTTCTACCTTGCGGTTTATGCTGCCGGTCGCCTGTGCGCTGGGCGCCAACGCCGCCTTTACGATGCGTGGCAGATTGCCGCAGCGCCCGCTGTCTCCCCTGTATGAAGAGCTTGCCGTGCACGGCTGCATGCTGTCCCCGCAGGGACGCTCTCCTCTTTCAGTGTCCGGTCAGCTTACAGGCGGTACGTATCGCATTGCGGGCAACATCTCATCGCAGTTTATTACCGGCCTGCTCTTGGCGCTGCCGCTGCTGGAAGCGGACAGCCGCATCGAAATCACAGGCACATTGGAATCACGTCCCTATGTGGATCTCACACTGCAGGTGCTTTGCACCTTCAGCATTGCGATACAGGAAACGGCGACCGGCTTTGCCATCCGTGGCAGGCAGCGGTTTACCGCTCCCCATACGATACAGGTGGAGGGTGATTGGTCGAATGCGGCCTGCTGGTTTACACTGGGCGCACTCCAGCAGGCGCCTGTCACCGTCACCGGATTAAGCCTCGGCAGCCCGCAGGGAGACAAAGCGTTTCTTTCCGTTTTAGAGCGTTTTGGAGCCCAGGTTGCCGCTTTTACAGATCACATTACAGTATCAGGCGGCAAGCTGCACGGCATCGACATTGATGTGAGCGCAACGCCCGATCTGGTGCCGATGATTGCCGCCGTGGCGCTGAAGGCTGACGGGGAAACGCGTATTCAAAACGCGGCACGCCTGCGCCTGAAGGAATGCGACCGTCTGCAAGCCATCGCAAATACGCTGGGTACCTTCGGTGCACAGGTGGATGAAACAGACGACGGGCTCGTCATTCACGGTGGTCAGGCGCTGCACGGCGGCACGGTATCATCGCAAAACGATCACCGCATTGCCATGATGGCCGCGGTCGTATCCGCCGTGTGCAAAGGCGATATAACCATTGCGCAAGCGGATGCTGTGAACAAATCCTACCCTCGTTTCTTTGATGATTTTCGCCTGCTGGGCGGCACGGCACGGGAGGTGCAGCCATGAATACCTACGGCCAAAACCTGAAAATAACCATCTTTGGCCAATCCCACGCACCGGCCATCGGCGTTATTCTCGATGGGTTTCCCGCCGGCATTACCATTGACATGCAGGGGATCGGACGATTTATGAAGAGGCGTGCGTCAAACGGCGCCGCCTATGCTACCAAGCGGCGGGAACCGGATATTCCGGAGTTTCTGTCCGGTTTGGTAAATGACACAACCTGCGGCGCGCCGATTGCGGCGATCATCCGCAATACCGATACACGATCTGTTGATTACGAGGCCATGCGCGATGTTCCACGCCCGTCCCACGCCGATTACACCGCTTATGTGCAATCCGGCGGGCACAACGACATTGCCGGCGGCGGCCAGTTTTCCGGACGGCTCACGGCGCCGCTGTGCATCGCAGGCGCTATGTGCCTGCAGCTGCTGGAACGGTACGGCATTCACATTGCCGCGCACATCCTTTCCATCGGCAGCATTACGGACACGCCGTTTGATCCTGTGACCGTCGATTGTAAGGTCGTATCCGAAGCGATGGCCGATACTCCGCCCGTGCTGAACCAATCTGCGTGGCATGGCATGCTGCGGGAGATTAACGACGCAAGGCAAGGCGGCGATTCCGTCGGCGGCGTGATCGAGTGTGCGGTCAGCGGCCTGCCCGCCGGCATCGGAAACCCGATGTTTGACGGCATGGAAAACAGAATTGCCGCTGCGGTGTTCGGCATTCCGGCAGTCAAAGGCATTTCCTTTGGCAGCGGATTTGCAGGCGCCCGCAAGCGCGGCTCGCAAAACAACGACGCGTTTGTAATGGATAACGGCAGCATCCGCACCCAGACCAACAACCACGGCGGTATCCTGGGCGGGATCACCTCCGGCATGCCGCTGGTCTTCCAGGCAGCAGTGAAGCCTACGCCGTCCATCGCGATGGAGCAGGACAGCGTCAGCTTATCACAGCATAAAAATGTCAAGCTACAAATACAAGGCAGGCATGATCCCTGCATCGTCCCCCGCGCAGTGCCCTGCATGGAAGCGGCGGCCGCCATCGCGGTGTGCGACGCCCTTTTGGAGCCTAAGCAAATGATAGGAGAATTGTAATATGGATATGAAAGATTTACGCCAACAGATAGACCGGGCAGACGACGGATTGCTGAAGTCCTTCATCAGCAGAATGCAGACGGCAGCGGATATCGCTGTATACAAGCAAGAGAACCATCTGCCGATTTTCGATTCCGAGCGCGAACGCCAGAAGGTCATCAGCATTTTAGAGCAAACCCCGCAGGAACTCAAATCCTATGCCGCGGCACTGTACCAACAGCTGTTCGACCTGTCCCGGAACTATCAGGAAATGACGATACACCCGGGTTCTCCGTTGGTGGAAACCATCCAGCATGCCATCGAAAACACAGATAAAAACTTTCCCAAAAACCCGATGGTCGCCTGCCAGGGCATTGAAGGTGCTTACTCGCAGCTGGCCTGTGAAAAGTTGTTTTCCCTGCCCAACATCATGTATTGCTCCTCGTTTGAAAGCGTGTTTGCCGCAGTAAACGCTGGACTGTGCAAGTATGGCGTGCTGCCGATTGAAAACAGCACAGCCGGCTCCATCAACATTATTTACGACCTGATGATGCATTATCATTTCTACATCGTGCGCTCCACCCGTCTGAAGGTGAACCACAACCTGCTGGTGAAACCGGGCACCAAGATGGAGGATATCAAGGAAATTTTCTCTCACGAGCAGGCTATCTTGCAGTGCGCCGGACTGATTAAATCAATGGGCAACGTAAAGATTACCGCCTGCGCCAACACCGCCATTGCCGCGCAGCAGGTAGCCAATTCCGATCGCAATGATATCGCCGCGCTGTCCTCCCGCTACTGCGCCGAGCTGTACGGGCTTGACTGCCTGGTGGAAAGCGCACAGGATAAAGGCAACAATTTCACACGCTTCATTACGATTTCCAAGGAAATGGAGATCTACCCGGGTTCGGACAAGACCAGCGTAAAACTTGTAGTTGCGCATAAGCCGGGCTCGCTGTACCGTATTCTCTCCCGCTTCAATGCGCTGGGAATCAACATTAATAAGCTGGAAAGCCGCCCTATTCCCGACCGTGATTTTGAATTCATGCTCTATTTCGATCTGGATACGCCCATCTACTCCGAAGAATTTTTGGAGCTGATCAACGCGCTGGATCTGACCTGTGAGCAATTTGAGTACCTTGGCAGTTATCTGGAAGTGATTTAATGTATGGTCTGTTAGGAGAAAAACTGCCCCACAGCTTTTCTCCGCAAATCCACGCGTATCTGGGCAGCTATTCCTACCGGCTGTTTGAAGTAAAGCCGGAGGATCTGGATGCGTTTTTAACCAAGCGCAATTTTGACGGCATCAACGTGACCATTCCGTACAAAAAGGCCGTTATCCCCTATTGCGCGGCACTGTCCGCCCGTGCCAGGCAGATCGGCAGCGTCAATACCATTCTCCGTGGCGAGGATGGTTCTCTGGTTGGGCACAATACCGACTACGACGGGTTCGAAACGCTGCTGCAAAAGCTTCACTACAATCCTGCCGGCAAAAAAGCCATAATTCTAGGCAGCGGCGGATCGGCCGTTATGGTGCAGGCAGTGCTTAAGGATCGCCATGCAAGCGAGGTTGTGATCGTTTCCCGCACCGGTGAAAATAACTATCAGAACCTGCACCTGCACAGCGATGCTTCGTTGATTGTCAATACCACTCCCGTGGGCATGTATCCCCATACCGGCGTATCCCCCATCGATTTAAACGATTTTGCCGCGCCGGACGCTGTGATCGACATCATCTACAATCCGGCAAATACCAAGCTGCTGCTGGACGCGCAAGCAAGGGGTATTCCCTGCATTAACGGCCTGCCCATGCTTGTAGCGCAGGCCAAGCGCGCGTCCGAGCTGTTTACGGGGCAATCCCTGGATAACACAATGATTGATTATGTCACAAAGTGCATTGCCAGACAGACGCAGAATATCCTGCTCATCGGCATGCCCTCCAGCGGTAAAACCAGCGTCGGTACCGCGCTTGCAAACCTGACCAACAGGATCTTCTGCGATACGGATACGATGATTGAGGATCAAACGGGGCGACGTGTTCCCGATATCATCCGGCAGGACGGCGTTGCTGCGTTTCGCACACTGGAAAGCGCCGTACTGGCCGAAGCAGCCAAGCAAAGCGGTACGGTGATTGCCACCGGCGGCGGCATTGTGACCATTCCCGACAATCTGCCATTGATCCGGCAAAACAGCGTTTGCGTGTTTCTAAACCGCGATCCCGCCAAGCTAAGCGTTGCCGATCGGCCGCTCTCGCAGCAATACGGGGTGGAAACGCTGTATCAGGAGCGCCTGCCGCTCTACAGGGCCTGGTGCGACATGGAAATCGACAGCAACCAAAGCATAACGCAGGTAGTACACGCTATACGGGAGGCACTAGCTTTATGAAATTACTGGTAATCAACGGGCCCAATTTAAACCTCCTTGGCACGCGCGAGCCGGATATCTACGGCAGCCGGACCTATGCCGCGTTAGCCCGCACCGCCCGGACCGCCGCCGCTGAAGCAGGCGTACGCCTGAAAATGGTCCAGAGCAATCACGAGGGAAAAATCGTGGATATCATCCAAAAGGCAGCAAAGAAATACGACGGGATCGTTATCAATCCCGCCGCATATACCCATACCAGCGTTGCGATTTATGACGCGCTGAAAGCCGTCGGCCTGCCGACCGTAGAGGTACACCTGTCCGATATCGAAAGCCGCGAAGCCTTCCGCCGGCACTCCTACATCTCTCCCGCGTGTATTCAAACCATCGCGGGAAAAGGTTTCGATGGTTATCGGGATGCGATTGGCGTGCTTGTAGCATATTGCAAAAACCATGCGCAGCGGATAAGCCCGCATGGATGAAATCGAAATAGTCTACTTTTTCGCGATATACGAAAACTGATTGCCGCATTGCCCGCAGGTCACCTTCACCTTCCCCGAGCCACGGGGAACGCGGAGCCATGCCTTGCATTGCGGACACTTGAAGTAACGGTATTCCTTGCGCAGTTTCATGCGGTTTCTTTGATGTTTGAGCGATGTGCGCAGCTGGTTGGATTGATTGAGGTACCATTTGTTTTCCGCGCTCCGTTTGGATATGTTTTTTGAAAATATCCGAAACATTGCCAGCACATACACCGCCAGCGCAAGAACATTTATAATCATACTGTTGAAAATCATCGCAAGGATCAGCAGCCCGATGCCGACCCACATCATCATATAGGCCAGACGATCCGGACCGTTGCGTCCGACCATCATATTTTGCATTGCATATCGAATTCTGTCCATAAACCTCATTGTTTATCTCTCCTTACCTAAACAAACGTGCCAGCACGATCCGCCTAGCAGCACGCCCCGCGGCAACAGCAATTGCAAAGCACATTCACCGCCAGACAGGTCAGGCAGGAATTGTTGCACAATCCGCCAAAAAAGCCCTGTGAAGCACCCGCTTGCCGATACACATTTCCGCCGGACTGCAGCTGATTGTACAATTCGCGAAAAGCGCTTTGGCTGCTGTCCATCTGCATGGCGATCCGCGCGTTGTTAAGTGCGGATACACGGTTGCCCTGCATGGCATCCGTCAGTGCGCTCCAATAGTACCATGCGCCCGTGTGATTGGTAATGCCGGATAATATCTGCCGCGCCCGTGCCACATTACGGTCCATCAGCGCATCCTCAACACGCTTAAGCTGCGAATCATACTCGGTGTATGTGCTGGTATAGGTGTACTGCTGGAGGTGTGAGCCGCCGAAAAAGTCATCAAACGGATTGGCATA
>DAOPIR010000175.1:0-6073 GCA_035399245.1 Candidatus Limiplasma sp. | reverse complement strand
AGCACCGTGGCTTCGTCACGGCGCTCCTTTTCCTGCTGCTCTTCCGCGGCGCGCTTGCGCTGAATTTCTTTCACTGCCGCCGGCTTGGCTTCCATGGCCCACTTGCGCGGGAATAAATAATTGCGTGCGTACCCGTCAGAGACCGTGATAATGTCTTCTCTTTTGCCCTGACCTTTCACATCACAAAGCAAGATGACCTTCATTGGGATATTCCCTCCTTCACTTTGTAACCATTCAGGATAATGAATCGTAAACTATATTATATAGTCATGGGATAGCTACGTCAATGCCGGGCGGCGGATCGCAGCAGGGCGCAGCAAAGCTATTTGTGATACAGCGCGTTCCATTTTTCGCCGACCGCTTCCCAGGAAAACATGCCTTTAAGCAGCAGCCGCTTTGCAAGCTGTGCTTGTGATATGGGTGCTTGTACCGCTTCCGGCAAGCGCTGCTCCAACTGACCGAAGGTGGAAAACGGGATCATCTCGATCCCGAGCGACCGGAATTCGGGATAGGGGAGCCAATCGCCGCAGAGCACCTGCGCACCGGCGTAGAGGTATTCCCGCAGCGTCGCCGACAGAAAATCGGTCGGGATGGCGTGTACGTATACATCCGCGGCAATGCGCAGATAGGCGCATTCGGTTTCGTCCATCGGGTCGGTCAGCAGCAGCGTACGGCAGAGCAGCGCTTGTGCGGCGTTTTTAAGTTGAGTTAAATAAGCGGGATCATTGCTGCCGTAGGTAATCTGGAGCACCAACGCCCAATCCCGCGTCACATCGGCGGGCAATCGCCCGATAGCATCCAGCATTTCCAGATGATGCTGCGTGGGCGACGCGTTGTAGCCCAGCGCGAGTACCGGCTGATCCGGATTCAAGCCGAAGTATTCCTTGCAGGCGCGCTTGTCGGTATTTGCCTTGAGGGTGTCGATCGTGCCGTAGATGTGCTGGCCGAAATAGGTTACGGTTGTCTTTTGGACGATGTCCTCCGAAAACGTTTTACGCATAACGGGCATGGCGGATTCGGCATTGGTGGTCACATGGTCGCAGCGCTTCAGGAAAAACCGCAGCTGCCGGATGGAGCGGACGGAGACGCGCAACAGATCACTCCCCCAGAAGGAGGCGAGCCAGCTGGATTTCGGGTTACGCCGATGGACCAGATACCCAAGCGCCAGATCCCGCTGGGAGAGAATGTGATTGTGCACCACATCGAACGGACCCAGCTTTTGCAGCGCTTTGGCGTTCAGGTAAATCCGCGCCCACATTCTAAGCCGCGGAATATGGCGGATCACCGGCAGACGGTGCGCGTCGTGGTACACGGTCACGCCATGCTCGGCGTAAAACCGGTTCATCTCTTCGCTTTCCTCCCAAATAGGGAAGATGACAACCTCCCAGCCTTGCGCGACCAGCAGGTTCAGCACATAGTTCTTCGTCCAGAAGCTCGCGGAATCCGCGATCATGAGTATGCGTTTATACATGTCCATCCGCCTTTGTATTTCTCGCTTTTCTGCCATGGATAAACTCGCGCAGCGCCTGTACCACGGTATTCCACAGCAGCACGATTTCTTTGTGGAACAGGTAAAGCGCCAGCACGTAGATCGCACTGAGCACCGTGTATTTCCAGCCTGCGTAGTCATTGAGCAGGTAGTTGGCAAAGGACGCCGCCAGCATCGTGCCGACTGTGTAGTACAGATACCGGTACTGCGTAACTACCTTGAAATATCGCTCGCCAACGATCGTGCGCACCACCAGCGAGAAGATACCGGCAAATGCCACCGCCATGGCCGCGCCCGTCATGCCGAGCGGGGGAATCAGCACGAGGCAGAGAACGAGGTTCAGCACAGCCGCCACCAGGTACACCGAGGTGCTCCAGTAGGTCTTTTTGGCGATGTTGATGCCGATGCCCGTGGTTTCGCCCAGGCAATAGCAGATCGGGCCCAAAAACAGAAACGGAAAGTAGACCACGGAGCTGCGGAAATTAGGCCCCAGCAGCAAAAAGATAACGGCCTGCAGCAGCGTTACCGTCAGCCCGAAGCCTGTCAGCAGCGTCGCCATCAGGCGATGCACGGTGAAAAACCTTCCCGTTTCGCCCTTTTGGTAGTTTTCGTATACATACGGTGCCCAATAGGTGTTGAAACCCGCCTGAATGACATTGACGGTTGATGCCATCGACAAAGCCGCGGTATAAATGCCGACAGCCGCCAGATCCATCAGGTTGCGCAGGATGATCGAGCTCAGCGTCGTGTTCATCCATGTGATGATCGTTACGGGGATCAACGGCGCGGCAAACAGGGAAACTTCTTTTACAAACGGCTTGTCGATTTTTTGGGAAAGATGGAAATCGAACCGCTTGCGTTGTATTACGGTAAAGGTTAGCGTAAACGCTGCCATCAGCACAGTTAAAAGGACGATTGCCGGTTTGGCATAGGCGGAGGAAAAACCAACCGACAGATAGGCGATCTTTGTCAGCAAAATGTGGATGACGCCCTGCAGGGTGTAGAGCTTCGGATTTTGCTCCATGCGGTAGATCAGCGACAGGTAGCGAAAGATTACCGTACAGAAGCTGAACGCGAACAGGCATACAAAAACGCCGAAATCCGGCGTGTCCATTACCTGCGCACTGATAAACCGCCAGCCGAACAAAAGCAGCAGCGAGGATATGATACTGAAGGCCAGCGACGTGGTCAGGCAGAAGGTGAGCAGAGATTTGCGGTCGGATTTTCCCGGCGGCTCCAGAAAGAAACGGACAAACGCCTGATCCAGCCCAAGGTAACACAACGCCCCGAAAAGCGCTGCGTAGTTGTTGAACATGTTGATTTTGCCAAGCTCGTCGGGGATGAACAGACGCGTGGCAATAGGTGTGGCAAGAAAACCGATCGCAAACGCGATCCACGACATCATGGAAAAGCCAACGACGTTCTTGAGAAAATGCTTCTTGGATTGCTCCATGCTATGCTTCATCCTTCTGGGATAATTTAGGAAGCGTTACGGTAAAGCGGGTGGTGGTTTCGCCGCATTCGCAGGCAACGGTGCCGCCATAGGGCTCCAGTGTGCTCTTCACGATGGAAAGCCCCATACCGTGGTTTTCACCCTTGGTGCTGACGCCCGCTTCGAAGATCGTGGAGCGCAGCGCTTCCGGTATAATCGCGCCGTTGTTTTTAATGCTGAAGCCGTAGGCGCGGATATCCTCCTTGATGGCAAGGCTGATCTGCGGCTTTGCCGCCTGCTTTGATGCGTCCATCGCGTTGTCGATCAGGTTGCCAAGCACGCGGCACAGTTCCCATGCAGGCATCGGCAGGCCATCCAGCGGGCTTTTGATGTCGAGCTGCAGGTCAATCTTCTCCTGTGCGCAAGCACCGGCCTTCACCTTCAGCAGCGCATTTACCGCCGTGGAACGGGTGGACAGGAAGGTGGATACCGAACGGATTTCACCGTACACCTTTTCCAGATAATCCGTGGCTTCGCCATATTCCTGCATCTCCATCAGGCTGTAGACGACCTGCAGATGGTTCAGAAAGTCGTGCCGCTGGGCGCGCAGGGTGTGGTTGAGGTCGTCCATCTGCGTGTTGGATTGCTCCAGATCGTGGATTTGCAGCTGACGGCGGCGCGCCATCAGCGCTTCGCGGATATCCAAAAAGGCACCCCAGCTGGCCATCAGCCCGCCAATGATCGCAATCCATTGGATGAACTGCTTGTTCTGCGGGGTGATACCGGTGAGCATGATGTAAATCACAAAGCCCATCAGCACGCTGATTTCGGATACGTTGACGATAATGGCATATAATGATGCTTTGCTGATGTCGATGTGCCGGGTCAGCCTGCGTCGTCTCACGGCTTTTTCTCCCTTCCAAACCTGCGTTCCAGCCGCGCTTTTAGCTTTGCTTCGTTGCCCTGATCGCTGGGATGGTAATATACGTGATTTTCAAAACCTTTTGGCATATACGTTTGCTTGACAAAGTGCCCGGGATAGTCATGCGGATATTTGTAACCCATGGTTTTTTCATGCGGCATAGCATAGCTCTGGTCACGCAGATAGGCCGGTACGGCGGAAAAATCACCGTTTCGCGCGTCAGCTTCGGCGGCATCGATTGCCATGACGACACTGTTGCTCTTTTCGGCCATGCAGATGGCGATAATCGCCTGCGCGATCGGGATGCGCGCCTCCGGCATTCCGACGGTTTCCAGCGCGTTGGCGGCGGCATGCGCCTGCAGCATTGCCGCGGGATCGGCCAGCCCCACATCTTCGCTGGCATGCACGATAATACGGCGGATAATAAGGTGCGGATCAACCCCCGCATACATCAGCCGCGCAAACCATAGCAGCGCCGCGTCCGCGTCGCTGCCGCGCATGCTCTTGATAAAAGCCGACAGCATATCGTAGTACAAGGATTCATCCAGCTTCAATATCGGTTTCTGCACGCTTTCCTGCGCCACTTCCAGCGTGATATGCTTTACGCCATCTTTATCCTCTTTGGTGGTCAGAAACGCCAGCTCCAGCGCGGATAAGGCCGTGCGCAGATCGCCGCTTGACATCTGTGCAATATAGCGCAGCGAATCCTTCCCGCAATCTACGGCATAGCGCCCGTAGCCGCGATCTTCATCCTGTAGCGCACGGTTAAGGGCGGTTTCGATCGCGCCTGTGGACAAGGGCTTGAAGGCAAATACGCGGCAGCGGCTGACAATGGCGGGCGTCATACTGGCCATGGGATTTTCCGTAGTGGAGCCGATAAAGCGGATCAGCCCGCTTTCAATCGCGGGGAGGATGGAGTCGCTCTGGGCTTTGGACCAGCGATGGCATTCGTCCAGCAGCAAATATGTCGCCTTTCCCAGGCGGATGCGCCGTTCCTCGGCTTCTTTCAGCACCTTGCGAACGTCGGCTACGCCGCTGGTTACGGCATTCAGCTTTACAAATTCGCTGCCCGTCATTCCCGCAATGATATAAGCCAGCGTGGTTTTACCACAGCCGGGCGGGCCCCAAAAAATGCTGGACTGCAGTTTGTCCGCCATAATGGCACGGCGCAGCAGCCGGCCTTCGCCCACCAGCTCTTCCTGGCCCACAAACTCCTCCAGCGTACGCGGACGCATCCGATCCGCAAGCGGCGCCTGCGTCGGGTGATCTTCCATCGTGCTCCACAGCGTTTGCTGATCGAACTTATCCATTGGATTGGAACAGGGCCGGATCGGCATTGTAGGGATAGATGATCAGCTCCTGATAATCTTCGGGAATATTATAGGTATAATTAAGATTGCCGTAGCTGTCGTAATAGCCGGTGGAGGTGCTCCAGCCGGTGACAATGATAAACAAATAGGTCAAATCCGGATAATCGGACGGTGAATAGAAGGTAAACAAGCCGTGCTGCGTCTGCTCGCCCGGATTCAGCGGCAGGTCATAGGACCCGTAGAGCGTCAGCACATCGCCGGTGGTGCTCATCGGGATGATCTGCTGGCTGGAGTTCAGCCCCTGCATAAAATACCGTACCTGCGTGATGACCATGCCGGAGTTATTTTGCAGCGTGATATACGGCTTGCCGTTATAGATGGTCAGGTTGTATACGGAGACGGCGTTGTACAGCGAGCCAACGTTTACGTTGAGCGTAATGGTATACCCGCCGTCCTCGGTGGTGCCGGTGATGGTGGTGCGGCCCCAGCTGTTGCCGCCTACAATTTTGCAGGTGTTTGTATTACCCGATACGGTGGCGATGCTTTCATCCGCGCTTACCCAGGTCATGGTGTTATTGGTGGCGTTGGAGGGCGCAAGGCTGACGGTGACATGGTTATAATGCCCTTCACCTACGCGGACATCGGTGCGCGAATAGCTGACGCCCGTTACGGGAACAAGCACGGTTATCTTCGCGGTACCGTATTTTTTACTGCCGTCGGCGGCCGTTACGGTTACGGTAGTGGTACCGCCTTTAAGCGCGGTAACCACGCCGTTTTCATCGATGCTGGCAATATACTTGTTGCCGACTTTATAGGTAACCGCCTGATTGGATGTTTCGGCAGGGTATACCGTATGGGTCAGCCCTGCCGCAACTAGCACAGGCTGCCTTGCGGCAAATCCATGCCGGATTCGTTCCTCC
>DAOPIR010000174.1:0-6158 GCA_035399245.1 Candidatus Limiplasma sp. | reverse complement strand
ACTGCTATCGGGATGCGCTGGGTAACGTCAGCACGTACACTTCATTGTCGCAGGCAACCAGCATTCCGCCGTCGGTCAGGGTGCCGATGTAGCGCGTAACATCCTCCTCGATGGGCAGATCGTATGCGGTAAAGCGGTTATCCGACGTTGCGGCGCGGTACAGCGTGTCCTTGCTGACGGTATAGATGTTCTTGTTCCACACCGTTGCGCCAAGACACGTGTCCGGAAGGCTGTACTGGTGGTCGGTATCGCCTTTGATCAGGCGAAGCTCGCGGATGTCAAACTCGCTTTCCGTCTGCGACGTGGGAGCGAACAGGATCAGCGCGTCGCCGCGATCGGGAATTTCGTAGCCCATCAGCTTCCAGCCATATACCAGCACGGCCGCGGCGGTATCCTCGGTGCCGCGGTAGTTGAACGAGAGCATCTTGCGGGTGTTGATGACGCGCAGCACACTGTTTTCGTACAGCACCGCGTAGGTGATCGGCTCGCCCAGTGATACGCTGCCCGTGTTCATCTTGCCGACTTCGAAGGTGTTGAGCGTCGTGTTGGCTGCCGTGCCGTATACATCCAGCGCCAGCGTCCACATGTACTCGCCGTTTTTGCCGTAGAAGCCGACATCCAATAACATCAGGTATTCGTAGGCATCGGTTTCGCTGTCCATATGCGCGCCGTAGTGGTCTTTCACCAGCAGGCTGGGGTTGGTATCGTCCCCGATGACCGCTGCCACATACTGCCTGCCGACGCGTGCGAACTGGATAGTATCACCCAGATTGTCATTATAGGAGGAATTGCCGTTTTTATCAATGACGTAGATGGTACTGCCGGTCCAGGCGGCGATCACATCATCACCGGTGGAAAAGCCCGCGTTGTTGCCAATCTGAAACGACCAGCGCACGGTGCCTGTGGAGCTCATACAGTGGATGCTTACGCCGTCGTAGTACAGCACATACTGGCCGAAGGGCTTGATGTTTTCCGAGTAATCACAGGGAAGCCGGTATGCTTTCACCTTGGTTACGGGAGCGCTTCCAAACAGAGATACGATCAGGATTACCAGTACGACGACAACAGAAACAATCACCGTCAGGATCCCGATGTTCCGTAGCTTTTTCTGCATGGGTCAAGACCTTTCCAATTCCGTATATAACGGCGCAATATCTCAAATTGTATTATAGCGAATATGGCGCGGCATGACAAGCCGCATGACTGTGAAAGCAAAAATGTTACAAATGCCGACCGTAACTGCTTTTGATGAGAGAAAACCAGTTGTGGTATAATTGGTTCAGAATATTCTGCAACAGATTATGGAAGGACGATCAGAATGGACATGGAAAGAACTGATCCCAAAATAACCGTTGCCGGCACGGGTTATGTAGGGCTTTCAAATGCGGTGTTGCTGGCACAGAACTTTGCCGTAACGGCAGTAGATATTATCCCTGAAAAGGTGGAACTGATCAACCGGAAACAGTCACCGATCATGGACAAGGAAATTGAATCGTATCTGCAAAAGCCATCACTGCGGCTGACAGCCACAACTGACGCGCAAGCGGCATACCGTGATGCGGACTATGTGATAATTGCTACACCGACAGATTATGATCCTGATAAAAATTACTTTGATACCTCCACAGTGGAGGATGTGATCGGGCAGGTGGTGAAGCTAAACCCGAAAGCCGTAATTGTAATTAAATCCACGGTGCCGGTAGGATATACCGAGGCGGTTCGAAATCAGTTTAGCTTTACAAACATCCTTTTCAGTCCGGAGTTTCTGCGTGAGGGCAAATCATTATACGATTGCTTGTACCCGTCGCGCATTATTGTCGGTATCCCGCAGGGCAGCGCACAGTTGGAAGAAGCGGCGCATACATTCGCCGCGATGCTGGCGGATAGTGCTAAAAAGGAGAACATCGACATCGTTTTTATGAAACCTACGGAAGCGGAAGCAGTTAAACTGTTTGCTAACTCTTATCTGGCGCTGCGGGTGTCGTTTTTCAACGAACTGGATACCTACGCCGAGGTGCGCGGCTTGGATACTAAGGCCATTATTGACGGCGTCTGCCTGGATAGCCGCATTGGAAGCCATTACAACAATCCTTCCTTTGGCTATGGCGGCTATTGCCTTCCGAAGGATACAAAACAGCTGCTTGCAAATTATGACCATGTCCCCAACAACATTATCAGCGCGATCGTAGACGCAAACCGCACCCGTAAGGATTTTATTGCGCAGCGGATTTTAAACCAAAAGCCAAGCTGTGTAGGCGTATACAGGTTGGTTATGAAGGCCGAGAGCGACAATTTTCGCCATTCCAGCATTCAGGGTATTATGAAACGCATAAAAGGAAAAGGCGTAGAGGTTGTGGTGTACGAACCGGCACTGGCAGCGGAAGAATTTTTTCATAGCCGTGTTATTCGCGATCTGGACGCATTCAAGGCAATGTGCGATGTGATCATTACCAACCGTATGTATCCGGAGTTGGACGACTGCGCCGACAAAGTCTACACGCGGGATTTATTCGGCAAAGACTGAACGCAGTAAGGAGGGATTCTCTGTGGATAACCGCCGCGCTGTCGGCAAGGCCGCATTGCTGATTATATGCTGGGGTTTTTCGTTTGCCGCTGTAAGCATTTCATTGGCGGAGGAAGGTTTTTTTTCTTTCTTTATGCAGGTGTTTGTGCCGATTGCGCTGATTTTCGGATATCTGGCAATGTGGCGCATCCCCGGCGCGTTTGGCAAGTGGCCGCTGTGGATTTTGGCGGCCTTTTTTGCGGCAGTGGTCACGCTGAGCGCCAGCTTTGACCAGGTGGGGTCGGTCTCGCTGATCACGGGGCAAAAGTGGAAAGCGCTGTTTTACTTCCTGGGGCGCGTGCCCGCGTTTTATATGGCGATGCTGCTGCTGTGGCAGGCAATGAAAAACCATAGGATGCTTACCAAAGAATATCCGGCATGGGCGTACGCGCTGGTAATTTTCATATGCTGGCTGCCGTATTTGATTACAGTGTGGCCCGGTACGGTGTCCAACGACTCTATCACGCAGCTGATGCAGGTTTTCGGGCTTGAACCGCTTAGCAACGCCAATCCGCTGTTTCAAACAGGATTGATCCGGGTGTTTACGCTCATCGGACAAGGTATTTTCGGCTCGGGCGACGTTTCGGTTGCCCTGTATATACTGGTGCAGGGACTGCTGATGGCGTGGCTTTTTGGCTCGATGGTTGCCATGACAGCAAAAGGCGGCACGCCCGCATGGCTTACGCTGCTAAGCCTGCTGTTTTATGCCCTGTGCCCGATCTTTCCGCTGTTTGCATGGTGTGTCGGCAAGGATACGAACTTCGCCATGGCCGTGCTGTGGCTGATGCTGATTATCCTGCGCATGACGCGCAGCGAGCAGGCGACACGACGGGACAAGCTGTCCCTTTCGATTGCCGCGGTACTGTGCGTGCTGCTGCGCAACGCGGGCATCGGACTGGCAATCATCACACTGACGGTGCTGCTGATCTGGTCGCTGCGCAGGCACAACGCAATCTGGCAGGGTACGCTGTATGCACTGACAACGGTGCTGTGTGTGGTGTTTGTTTGGCATGCGGCGGTGATCCCGTGGCTGGAAGCGGGGAAAAGTCCGGTAACGGAGATCCTGTCTGCACCGCTGCAGCAGGTAGCGCGTGTAGCGGCCAACGAATCGCTGGACGATGAGTATACGGAGGCAATCAATGCGGTGCTGCCTGTGGATGAGCTCAAGTCCGCATACATCGGCGGGCTTAGCGATCCGGTAAAAAACCTCTGGCTGCAAAGCGCAACAACCGAAGAAAAGATAGCGTTCTTCAGCGCATGGCTGCACCTGGGATTGAAACATCCGGTCACCTATGCCAGCGCGTTTTACCACAACAGCTATGGGTATATAACGCCCGGCTTTGTATCGACTATCAAGCCTGCCTTCCTGCTGGGGGCGCAGGGCAACACGGAAAAACTATCGGCAAAATTTACATTTACCGTCAATCCACGTGCGGAAATCATGAAAGCCGCGCTGAAACGACTATTGACCTACGCGCCGTTTCGCATTCTCTGCGCACCGGGACTGTACGGCTGGATTGCCCTGTTTGCCATGACAATCGTATGCATGACAAGGCAGCGGCGCATGTTATTATGTATGCTGCCCGTGCTGCTGGCGCTTTTAGGCTGTTTATTTTCGCCTGTTAACGGCTACTTCCGTTATGCCATGCCCGTGTATTTTGCCGCGCCATTGCTGATGATGCTGGCTGCGCGTGCGATTCGCAAATCCGATCCGATCGCGCTATAATAGAAAAGTTGATATTGTGCCCGAAAAGGAGCAAACCCTATGAAACTGATCATTCAGATTCCTTGCTATAACGAGGAAAAGACCCTGCCGATTACCTATGCCGACCTGCCCAAGCACATCGACGGTGTGGATACCATCGAGGTGCTGATTATCGACGACGGCAGTAAGGACCGCACGGTGGAGGTGGCCCGCGAGCTGGGCGTGAACCACATCGTTACGCAAAAGCAAAACGCGGGGCTGGCCAAGGGATTTATGACGGGGATTGACGCCTGCCTGCGGCTGGGCGCAGATATTATTGTCAACACCGATGGCGACAACCAATATTGCGGGCAGGATATTCCCAAGCTGATTGCGCCGATTTTAGAAGGCAAGGCTGATTTTGTTGTTGGAGATAGGCAGACCGATACGATCGCGCATTTTTCACCGCTGAAAAAGCGGCTGCAAAAGCTTGGCAGCAGCGTGGTGCGAAGGGCGGCAAAGGCGGATATCCACGACACAACCAGCGGTTTCCGCGCCTATTCGCGCGACGCTGCCATGCGGCTGATCGTGCTCAGCGATTATTCCTACACGCTGGAAACTATTATTCTGGCGGGCCGGCAAAAGATTGCGGTGGACAACGTGCCCATCCGCACCAACAGCAAGCTTAGGGAATCCCGCCTGTTCAAGTCCACGGGCAGCTATATCCAGCGGTCGGGCGCCACCATCGTGCGCACCTACGCGCAGGTGAAGCCGCTTAAGGTGTTCGGCATTACCAGCGTGATTATGGTGCTGTTCGGATTGGCGTTTATGATCCGCTTTTTGGTATTCTTCTTCAACGGTGGCGGTAACGGACATGTGCAGTCCCTGCTGCTGGCCGTCATGCTGATGGTGATCGGCTTTCAGGTGGGTATTTTCGGCATTCTGGCCGATGCTGTGGCCGCCAACCGCAAGATCAACGAGGAGCTTCTGTACCGCGTAAAAAAGATGGAATACAACGGAAAGCAGGACTAAATCCGCATGAGAATTATGATCTCCATCCAGCATCCCGCATGGGTGCATCAGTTCCACCATATCATCAAGCGGCTGACCGAACGCGGCGACGAGGTGCGGGTGCTTGCCATTGATAAGGATGGCGCTGCGCTGCTGCTGGAGGGCTACGGCATCCCATACGAGCTATGCGCCAGAGGCACGGGAAAAAACGTGATGGAGAAGGGCTGGCTTTTTTTTCGCATGTGCATCAATCACACGATGCATGCGCTGCGCTTCAAGCCCGATATCCTGATCGGGCGCGCTTCCCCGATGATGGCGATTACCGCGTGGATTTGCCACAAGCCGCATCTGATTTACGAGGATACCGAGGTTTCCAAGTTCAGCCTGCGTATCTGCAAGCGGCTGTCTACAAAAATCCTTACGCCGCGCACTTTTTTGACCGATCTTGGCAAGGCGCAGGAGCGCGTGGATACCTACAAGGAACTGTTTTACCTGCATCCCAGCGTCTTTACGCCCAGCCGTGAGGTACTGCGGGAGGTGGGGTTCAATCCGGATGAGCCGTATGTGCTGGCACGCTTTGTGGCGTGGAACGCGAGTCACGATGTGGGCAAGCACGGCCTGAACGACGAGGAAAAGCTTACGCTGATCCATCAGCTGGAGGCCACGGGTGTGCGTGTGTGGGTGAGCAGCGAAAAGCCGCTGGCCGGCGCGCTGGAGCCCTATCGCCTGCAAACGCCGTATCCGCTGGTGCACCATGTGCTGGCGTTTGCGAAGCTCGTGTACAGCGAGGGCGCTACCATGGCCAGCGAGGCCGTGGTGCTGGGCACGCATGCGCTGTACGTCAATGAAATCCGTTCCGGATCCACACGGGAGCAGAGCGAGCGGTTTGACCTGCTGTAC
>DAOPIR010000173.1:0-6295 GCA_035399245.1 Candidatus Limiplasma sp. | reverse complement strand
CGTCATTGACGATCGGAAATACGTTTTTCACATCCACGCCGAAAATATCGGTGGCAATGTTGCTCTGCCGGGCGTTCATGCGCTTTTGATTACCGAGAATTGTATTGATTTCTCCGTTATGGATTGTATAGCGGTTAGGGTGCGCACGCTCCCAGTTGGGGAATGTGTTGGTGGAATAACGGCTATGCACCAGCGCAACCGAGGTGCTGTAGTCCAAATCGCTCAAATCCAGGTACAGTTCTTCCACCTGTTTTGCTTGCAGCATGCCTTTGTATACGATAGTACGGCAGCTGAGGCTTGCGGCATAGAAATCCTGATGCTTTGCGCCCTCCGCATAGCGCAGCTCCCGCTCCGCAATTTTACGGATTAAGTAAAGCCGGCGCTCAAAGGCCGTATCGTCTTTCAAATCGGCACTTTTTTGGATAAAAGCCTGTGTGATATACGGCATACAGGCCTTGGATGTTTTTCCCAGCGTAGAGGGATTAACCGGCACTTCGCGCCAACCGATAAAGGTCTGGTTATATTTTTTTACAATATCTTCAAACGCCTTTTTTGTCTTTGCGCGTTTTGCCTGATCCTGTGACAAAAAGAACATACCGACGCCATAAGCCCCGGGGGCCGGCAGCACCATACCCTCCAGCGGACACACTTTGCGGAAAAAAGCATCCGGAATCTGCGTCAGAATACCGGCTCCGTCGCCTGTGTCCAGCTCGGCGCCTGTGCCGCCGCGATGGGATAAATGTACGAGCGCATCTAAAGCATCCTTCAATACCGCATGGGAGCGAATCCCTTTGATATTGGCCAGCATCCCGATGCCGCAGGCATCGTGCTCATATCGGGGCGAATATAATCCATGTTGCTCCGGTAACTCCTGTTGGTTCATGCTTGTGCCTCCGATTCGTTTTTGAGTGTATAAAAAAGCGCGCAAAAATAATATCTCGTCATTGAGCGCCTAGATATTATAGCATTTCAATATTCGCAATACAACTCGGATACATAAGAAGAACAGTTGTGATAAAATCAAATCAAAGAGCCACTTGATTCTTTCATACAACTGCGTATAATATGGTTCTGTAAATAACAAGAAGGCGTGATTCTTTGGCAGTTCCTCATATCAAAGATTTTTTGAATAAGCGTATCCACATGATCGGCATCGGCGGCAGCAGCATGAGCGGGCTGGCACGTATGCTGCATGAAAAAGGCTATGCGATTACCGGCAGCGATAATCTGGAAACCTATGCCACAAAAAGCTTGCGGGGCCTTGGTATTGATGTAACAATCGGGCATCGCGCGGAAAATGTTCAGCATGCGGACCTGGTGATATATACAATCGCGATTGCGGCCGATAATCCCGAGCGGATGGAAGCGGACCTGCTTGGTCTGCCGCAGATTGAACGCGCTACGCTTTTGGGACAGCTGATGGAAGGCTACCCCACCGCCATCGGCGTATGCGGCACGCACGGCAAAACCACAACCACATCCATGATCGCACAGATCCTGATGGCGGAAAACACGGATCCCACGGTGCATATCGGCGGATCGCTGGATGCTATCGGCGGCAGTGTGCGTATCGGTAAGGGTGATGTGTTTCTCACGGAAGCTTGCGAGTTCAATTTAAGCTTCATGCATCTTAAGCCCACGGTTGCCGTGATTACCAATATTGATGAAGACCATCTTGATTTCTTCCGCGATATCGAGCATATTCAGTCGTCTTTCGGCGACTTTTTGTCCCTGGTGCCGCCGGACGGTACGGCGATCGGCAATGGTGACGACGCACGTGTAAATACACTGTTTTGCGCCCTTGCCTGCAGCACCGTAACCTACGGACTAGGCACCGGCAATGACTATCACGCACGAAATCTTACCTATAACGAATACGGCTTTGGCGATTTTGACGTTGTTGGAAACGGCCGAATGCTGGGACATATATCCCTGCAAGTGGGCGGTGAATTTAACGTATATCACGCGCTGTCCGCCGCTGCGTTTGCAAATGTTCAAGCTTTGGATATGCGCATCGCCTGCGAAGCGCTGGGCAGCTTTACGGGTGCGAAGCGCCGCTTTGAGCTGACGGGAGAGATAGACGGCGTAAAGCTATACCACGATTACGGGCACAATCCCGCCGAAATGCAAAATGCGATTTCCATTGCCGTCAAACGCCCGCATAATCGAGTGTGGGCCGTGATGCAGCCGCATACCTACAGCCGCGTCAAGAAGATGCTTCCCCGCTACTTTACATGCACGCAGGAGGCCGACATTACCTTGGTGACCGATATCTATGGCGCGCGTGAAAAGGACCCGGGTGACATTCACACCCTACAGATTATTGAAGGTATGCGCAAACACGGCGTAAATGCCGTTTACACCCCGACCTTTGACGATACCGAACAGTATTTGAAAGAACACTGGCAGCCCGGCGATCTGGTACTGACGATGGGCTGTGGCAATATCAATCAACTGAACGATCAGATCAACGAACACGAGCAAGCAAATAAGCAATAAGGAGGAAACCGTTATGCAAAAAAAAGCATTCGTTTTATTGATTGCTATCGTAATGCTTTTCGGTATACAGGCAGCTTCGGCCGAAACCTATCTGATGGCTGGGTATGACGGGCAGGACAGCAGCCACGATTGGTCTACCAACGATTTTTTCCAGCGCATGGAGGACGAAACCGGCATCACGTTTGAATATGATGAATATACGGATTACGATGCGTGGCAGGAAGCCAAAGCAACCATATTTTCATCCGGAGTATTGCCTGATGTGTTGTTCAAGGCCTCTCTGAGCGTCGAGGATCAGATTGAATACAGCGAAAACGGTATGCTGATCGATCTGCTTCCGTTGCTGGAGGAGTACGCCCCGAACCTGTGGGCGCTGCTGCAGGACAATCCGGAGTGGCTTGCGGCCATTACGCTGCCTGATGGCAAGGTGGTCGCGCTGCCCACCATCAATACCCTGCCTACGGAAAACGCAATGTGGATCAATCAAACCTGGCTGGACACGCTGGGGCTGGAAACCCCGACCACGATGGACGAGCTGGTTACTGTCCTCAACGCGTTTCTTACACAGGATCCTAATCAGAATGGAAAAAGCGATGAAATTCCGCTGTCTTTCCTGGGCCCCTGGGACTTGAAATTCCTTGCGCATGCATATGGTCTGATTGCCAACGATTACAATATTTATGTGGATGATACCGGCACCGTGCAGTTTATGCCGCTGCAGGATAACTTTATCGATTTTCTCACGGAATTGGCAGCCCTGTACGATCAGGAGCTGCTTGACAACGACGGCTTTACAACGGTCGATACGCTTCGCACCATATCCGATGACGACGACGATGTTACTTATGGCGTTTTCTTCGGCCCTAACCCCTACACGCTGCTGACAGTGGCGCTTGGAGAACAGTATACGCTGCTGCAGCCGCTGTATTATGACGGCGAGCAGGTGTACCGCGATCTTTTTGGTCCGATTACCACCGGTGCTTTTGCAATCACATCCGCCTGCGACGATCCCGGCGCAATGCTCAGCTGGATTGATATCCTGTACACGCCCGAAGGCGCTGCCGCGGCAATGTCCGGTACGGAAGGCAAAGACTACACGGTGGACAGCGACGGCTTGTGGGAATATGGCACCAGCTTGGAGTCGGATTATATTCTTTATGATCTTAGCGTCTATGATACCGGATATATGCCGTGGATGTTCCCCGTAGACTTCTATGCCTCGTATGAGCTGGAAAGTCTGCGCACCGTAACCCAGGATTTGATTACACTGCAGTCTTCCGTGGTTTCCCCATTCCCCTATTACTACGTGCTTACACAGGAACGGAGCAGCGCAGTCAATCCCCTGCAGCTTGCGCTGGGCAAGTATATTGATGAAAGCATTGCCAGGTTCACCACGGGCGAACTTGATATTCATTCTCAGGAAGATATCCAAACATTCTACAATACGCTGGATGAACTTGGCGTGCAGGAATTCATCACATTCTGGCAGGACATCTACGATCAACAGGCAATCCGGTAGTCCCATATTCCAGCTTCCATAGAGGAGGTAGAGGAACCCTATGAAAAAGTGTCCTCGTTGCGAACTCAATTACATTCAGGATGACGAAAAACTCTGCAAGGTATGCATTCGGGAAATGAAGGGCGGACATAAGCAAGACGACTTCGAGCTATGCAGCATCTGCAATGCGGCGCCAGCGCTGCCGGGCAAAGACATCTGCCTGGGATGCTATAAAGAGATGCATGGCCAACAATCTTCGGAGCGAAAGCATTCGCATTCCGTTGATGAAGAAATCGAGCTTAGCAGCGCCAGCACCATGGACGAAATTATCCCCAACGTAAAAGATGATATCAATAACGAAGCATTCGACGAAGATGATACCGATCTTTCGCTTGAAAAAATCATGGATGAAGAAGATGACGGGGATGAAGAAGACTTCAGCTAAACCATAACTAACCTGCAAGTGAGGCGTGATATGGCAATCTATGCAATTGGCGACCTGCATTTTCCCGGCGGCCAGGAAAAACCGATGAATGTATTCGGCAGCCATTGGGAAGATCATGTTTCACGCATCATAACGCAGTGGAGACATATTGTTTCCCCTGATGATCTAGTGCTTGTTCCCGGGGATATCAGCTGGGCCATGCATTTTGAACAAGCCAAGGAAGATCTTTCTATTGTCGCTGATCTGCCGGGTGAAAAAATACTGCTGCGCGGCAACCACGATTATTGGTGGAGCTCCGTCAGCAAACTGCGTGCATGGCTTCCCGAAGGCATGTACGCGCTGCAAAACGACAGTATTGTCTGGCGGGATACCGTGATATGCGGTACCAGAGGATGGAACTTCCCCTCTGCACAAAATCCGCTGGATGAGACGGACACAAAGATTTTCAACCGCGAGGTCATTCGGCTGGAGCTTTCTTTGCAGCAAGCAAAGGGAACCGGATTGCCGATTTTGGCTATGCTGCATTATCCGCCGTTACTCAAAGACATACTGCATACGGCTTTTACCGATCTGCTGGAGCAATATCAGGTTGCCGTATGTTGCTACGGGCATCTTCATGATACCGGAATTGCCAACGGGTTTCAGGGCATCCACAACGGAATTGCCTACCATCTGGTTTCCTGTGATTCCATCGCGTTTACCCCAAAGCTGATTCAGCTCTGACGATTTTTATTGCCTAAAAGCACCGCTTTCACAGCGGTGCTTCAGGGTGTCAAAAAACCTTGTTTTGCAAACACCCTGCCAGCCTGCCAAAAAGGCCCGATATGCTAGGAAGCAAGGGTGGAAAGGGGTTGAGCGTACACAGCCGTACGTGATGCCCCTTGCCATCCCGCAGCCGACAACGCAGATTGGGCTTTTTTGACAGGCTGAAGCACCGCTTTCACAGCGGTGCTTTTCTTTTACCGAGTTTTTCAGCGTCCGGTGGAGAGCTGATCCCAAATTTCCTTTCAAATACCACCTCTACCCACTTCACAGGGGAGTCTCTCCCACTTTCCTCCCCTAAATGCACAACTTCGTCGGAAGCCTTATTGCGTATGCGTTTTATCAAGATTTGAAAAGTAATAAAAAATACAATCAGAGCACAAATATCCCTTGACAAGTGGTGAATTGTGAGAGATAATGGGGATAAGATATAATATAGTGGTGGATTGTGGGGAAGGAGCGGTTTTCAATGGACGAATCCAATGCCAATGCATCCGCTTCAACTGCCCCCAAATATAACTTCTTCGGCTGCCACAAACACTCCATTGACGAAAAAGGCCGGATCATCGTGCCTACAGCTTACCGCGAAGCGTTGGGAGAAACGTTCTCGATCGGTCCGACCCGTTTGTTTGATGGCATCGCGCTGTATCCAACCGCCGTATACGATCAGATTCTTGACGAGCTATCTTCGCTCAACCAGCGCAAACCCTATGTGCAGCAATACACCAACCAGTTTTACAAGTTTTCCAATCGTGACATGCAAAAAGACGCGCAGGGCCGTATCCTGCTTCCGCAGATCATCCGCCAGCGATTTCTGAAAAACGCACAGGAAGTGGAAATCAGCGGCAGCAGCAACATCATCCGCATTATCGATGCGACCAAAGCCGTTGCGATTGAAGACGAATTCTTTGATGATAACCTACCGACAATTCTGGAGCAGATGGGAAGCAGCGAGCCGTAAACCGGAAAGGAGCCAATGGTATGTCACAGTTTGTATTGAACCCACCGGTCAGAAACAAGTTTTTTACTGGAACCCAGCAAACGGGACGCCTTTACGTTCGGCCCAACGTGTATCTGCCCAACAGCGAAAT
>DAOPIR010000172.1:0-6315 GCA_035399245.1 Candidatus Limiplasma sp. | reverse complement strand
GCCAGAGGGTAAACGGCTCCCACAGACTGATAAGGATCAACACCAGTATATTGCACAGGATGAACGGCGACGCGGCTCGGAGGATATCCATCACGGGCATACGGTTGATCTTGTTGCAGGCGTTCAGGCACATGCCGACCGGCGGCGTTACCAACCCGATCGCCATGCCGGCGATCATCATCGCGCCAAACTGCAGCACCGATACGCCATAGCTCTGCATAACCGGCAGAAGGATAGGCGTCAGCAGCAATATCGCGGGGCTGACATCAATAAAGGTGCCGATAAACAGGATAAACACGTCAAACACCAGCATGATGGCCCACTTCGGCAGGTTGAGCCCGAGGAAGAACATCTGGATGGTCTGCGGCACACGCTGCAGGGTTAGGATGAAGGTAAAGATATAGGTGAATCCGATAATCAGCATTACGGCTGACGACGCAATCAGCGTTTTTTGCAGCGCATGCCATACCTGTTTCCAGGTTAACTCACGGTACACCAGGAAGCCGACCAATATGGCATACAGCACCGCAATACCGGCGCTTTCCGAAGCGGTGCATACGCCGAATGATACGGACAGCACAATGGCGACCGGCATCAGCAGCGCCGGAATGCCCAGAATGATATCGTGCCAGAAATCTTTCCAGATAAACGGCGTTTTTTTCGGGTGCCAGCCATGCCTTGCGCTTTTGGCGTAGATCAGCACCAGCTGCGTAATCCCGATCATCAGGCCCGGGATAGCGCCCGCCAGAAACAGTCCGCCGACAGAGCCGCCCGAGATCATCGCATATACGATCATGGGTGTGGACGGCGGAATAATCATCCCCATTGTTGAGGTAGCCACGGTAAGCCCCGCGGCGATTCCAGACGGATAGCCTTCTTTCTCCATGGCCGGAATTTCGATCGATCCCAGCGCCGACGTATCAGCCACGGACGAGCCGGAAATGCCGCCGAAGATCATCGACGCCAGCACATTGATCTCGCCCATGCCGCCGTTGATCGGCCTGAGCAGCTGCCGGCAGAACCGGATAATGCGGTTGGTAATCCCACCGTTGTTCATCAGCTCACCGGCCAGTATAAACAGCGGCAGCGCAATCATCAGCTCACTGTATGCGCCGTTCCATACCTTTTGCGGCAGCATCTGCAAAAGCTTAGGCGCCTCGGCCAGCATATAGGCAATGCTGGTACCGCCGATCGCGAATGCCAGCGGCACGCCGATCAGCGCAAACGCAAGCAATCCGATCAATAAATAGACCATCGCCATTTATGCTTCCTCCCCTTTCTCTTTGGCAATCGGAACGTTTTGCCGTTCGAACGCTTCCAACGGAGCGGTAAGGAAGCCGACGATTTTTATGATGACGCAAATGGCACAGAGTATGCCTGCGACCGGCATAACCCCATACATAAATTTCATGGGAATTTCAAGGCCCGCGCTGATCTGTACCCCTGCTTTATTGACATAGATAATGCTGTACCAGACGAAGATCCCGTCTACCGCCAGTACGATCAGATAGTTAAACACGGCAACCCAACGCTTCACGGCCGGTTTAATCCGGTCGTAAAAGATATCGATCACCACGTGCTCATTTTTAATCACGTTGATGCCCATACCCCAAAAGGTGGTAAACGCAAACAATAAAATGTTGAATTCAGAAACCTCTTTCCAGTTCATGGAGAACAAATACCGCATGATCACCGTAAAGATTACGCTGACTGCCAAGATACCTATGGCAACGACGCCGATGCCGAAATAGATATCAAATAATACCTTGGATATTTTTTTCATGATCCTGAACCCTGCCTTTTGATCAAAGGTAGATGATACTTTGTAAACGGTCTGCTCTGGTATCAGGCAAAGCGGGAGTGTGATCTCCCGCTTTGCCTGTGGTGCTTAGTCGTTATTCACCCGCGCGTACTTCTTCGATAATCTCGAACATGCGGTCCATCTGCTCCTGTGTGCAGATCCCCTCGTCGATCATCTGCTGGTACACCGGCTGGCAGGCATCCACGAACAGCTGCAGCTCTTCAGAGGTCGGCACATACACTTCGCAGCCATAATCGATAATCGTCTGCAATGCGGCGTTCTGGTTTTCATCCACCAGCTCGTCGTTGTAGATGCCCATATCGGTGGCACACGCCTGCAGGATGGTCTGGAACTCTTCGGGCAGCTCGTTCCACCAATCGACGTTCACGAAGAACGGATCGGGATGGAACTGGTAGTTGACTTCCGTGAAGTACTTCTGTACTTCGTAGAACTTCATGGAGGTGATGTTCAGCCACGGGTTCTCCTGGCCGTCTGCAACGCCGGTTTTCAGGCTCATATACAGATCCGCATACGCAATGCTGACCGTGGAGGCACCCAGCGCTTCGAAGGTCCAGGCAATGGTCGTGATGCTCGGCGCAACGCGCATTTTGAGGCCTACCAGGTCATCCGGACAGGTAATGGGATGCACGTTGTTGGAGAACTGGCGATAACCGGCGGCGTCGCACACATTGAGGATGACGCAGTTGGTGAGCTCGCCGGCTTCCGCACAGATTTCATCTGACAGATCGCTGTGGAGCAGCGCTTCAATTTCCTCACGGTTTTGGGTAAGGAACGGAGCGGTGAAGATTACCAGGCAGGGGCTGAAGTCAAAGTGACCGCCGCGCATGCCCTGGATGGTGCCGTACATGACCTGCTCCAGCATTTCTTTTTCGTTGCCGAGCTGGCCGTTATTGTAGATGGTTACCGTCACGTGGCCGTTGGTCTGTTCTTCGACATCCGCCTTGAATTTCTGCAGCGAGATATCGCGCGGGTTGGTTTCGGGCTGAGCATGCCCGATCACCATTTCATAGGTGCCCAGATCCGCATAGGGATCGCCTTCTGCGAGCGCACTCACAAGACCGAAGGTCATGGTAAGCGCAACCAGAATTGCCAGATACTTTTTCATCTTCATCAAAGAAACCTCCTGCTATATTTTTTTGATCTGGAGCAGCATCCGTTTTGTGTGATAGCCGGCATGCTTCCAAATTTGTATACACACTATATCATAATGCATACATGTTTGCAATACACAATTTGAATTTATTTATCGTTAATTGCTATATAATTGCCATTACATTCCATCTTAATGTATACAAGGCGCTTCTGATTATGAAAAAACGCTTGACTTTCAAGCCATACAACACTATCATGGGATTATCATACTAAATTAAAGGGGATTGCAATGGAGATTGCACGCAGTACGGATGAAATATATGCCGTCATAGAAAACGAAATTATATCGCTGGCAATCAAGCCCGGGGATGACCTGAGTGAAAACAGCCTGTGCAAGCGCTTCGGCGTTTCCCGCACACCGATTCGCACAGTGCTGCAGCGCTTGGAAAACAAGGGTTTCGTTGCGATAGCTCCGTATAAGGGCAGCTTCGTAACGCTGCTGGATTACCAGGTGATCGAGCAGGATGTTTATGCCCGCGTCGCCGTGGAAAGCATGGTTTTTCGGGACTTTATCAACGCCCATAGTCCGGCGGATATCAGCGCGCTGCAGTATGCCATGACACAATTGGAGGCCGAAGGCAAAAAGTGTCTGGAGAACACCGGGGATTTTGATGTATACCGGTTTTTGGACAGCGATTTGGCTATGCACCACGTTTATTTCCGCGCGATCCATAAGGAAACACTCGCCACTTCGCTGCAGCGAATGGATGCCAGCTATTCCCGCTTTTTAACGCTGGATATCAACGCCGGTGAAAACGTGAACGACGTGCTGGTTGATCACCGCGAGATGCTGGATATTATCGATTCCGGCGCTATTGAGAGGATTGAGCCGCTCATGCGCCGTCACCTTTACGGCGGCATCCGCAGGCTTGGCCCGCGCCTGTTTTCCGATTTCCGCCACTATTTCATTGAGAAAACACTGCCGATTTAACCGCGATCCACATGGTTGCTCGTTATTGCTTCCATTCTTTCACGGCTTCTATACATACTATTTTGTCCTATATGTTGTGCTGCATAAAGCCATTCTTCGACACAATATCTAAATAACTCCCTCTGATTTGTACGAATTGCCGTATGGAAATGTACGGCAATTTCCTTTATGATGTGAACAAAGCAACGGCGCAGCCCGCAAGGGTATGCGCCGTTTGTGTTTACACATTCCCAGCAGACAGAACGGAGGAAATGGTCATGAGGCAAGTTGCAATCTACGGAAAAGGCGGCATCGGTAAGTCCACCACCACACAGAACCTTACAGCAGGCCTGGCGGAAATGGGGAAAAAGATCATGATCGTCGGCTGTGACCCAAAGGCGGACTCTACGCGCTTGGTGCTGGGCGGTCTTGCCCAGAAAACCGTTTTGGATACGCTGCGCGAAGAGGGCGACGACATTGAACTGGATGCCGTGCTCAAGACAGGCTACGGCGGGATCCGCGGCGTGGAAAGCGGCGGGCCGGAGCCCGGCGTTGGCTGTGCAGGCCGCGGCATCATTACCTCCATCAACCTGCTGGAGCAGCTGGGCGCTTATGAATCGGATTTGGATTACGTGTTCTACGATGTTTTGGGCGACGTGGTTTGCGGCGGGTTTGCCATGCCGATCCGCGAGGGCAAAGCGCAGGAGATTTATATTGTCTGTTCCGGTGAGATGATGGCGCTGTACGCCGCCAATAATATCTCCAAGGGTATTGCCAAGTATGCCAACACCGGCGGCGTGCGCCTGGGCGGGTTGATCTGCAACAGCCGCAACGTAGACGGTGAAGCCGATCTGGTGGAAAGCGTCGCCAAGGAAATCGGCACGCAGATGATCCACTTTGTTCCTCGTGACAACGCTGTGCAGCGCGCGGAAATTCATAAAAAGACCGTAATCGACTACTCGCCCGAGGAACCTCAGGCCGAGGAATACCGCGAGCTGGCACGCAAGGTGGACGGCAACGATATGTTCGTTATTCCCAAGCCCATGGCTATTGACAGGCTTGAGGAGATACTCATGGAGCACGGCATCATGGATTGAGGAGGAAACAGGAATGCAGTTAATCAGAGCCATCATTCGCCCGACGAAAACCAACGAAGTCATCACCGAGCTTCTGGCGGCAGGCTTTCCCGCAGTGACAAAAATGGAAGTGTACGGCCGCGGCAAACAAAAGGGCATCATTGTGGGCAACGTTCAGTACGATGAGATTCCCAAGGAAATGCTGATGATCGTATGCGACGATGAAAACACGGACGATATTGTCAAAATTATCATCCGCACGGCGCGCACCGGCGCAGGCAATTTCGGCGACGGTAAGATTTTCGTTTCCCCTGTCAGCGAAGCCTACACCGTTTCCAACGGCAAAGCCGAACTGTAAAGGAGTGCGGACATGAAAGAGATTATCGCCATCATCCGGGCCAACAAGGTCAACGCCACAAAGCGAATCCTGATGGAAAACCGCTTTCCCGCCTTCACCTGCCGTTCCTGCGTCGGCCGCGGCAAAAAAAACGTGGATACCGAGCTGGTTGCCGCCCTGATGGCGGCGGGCGAGCTGCCGCAGAATATCATCGGCGAGCATTTTACCGAGGCTTCCCGTCTGATTGCCAAGCGTTTCTTCACGCTGATTACCAGCGACGAGCTGGCCGATAAAGCGGTTCGCCTGATTATCGAGGCCAACCAGACCGGTAACCCGGGCGACGGAAAAATCTTCGTCTGCCCGATCGAAGAAAGCTACCGCGTTCGTGACGGAGAGGCGGCTGACGAGATTTTCTGATCTGAGGAGGAAACAGCGTGTCTACACAAAGAGAGCGACTGCTGGATCAATATTCGGCACGGGTTTATAAAAACCGTAAGCAGCACATTACCCAACTGGAGTTCGGCGATCCGCCGGATACCATCATCGCCAACACCCGCACCGTTCCCGGTGTGATGACGGCGCGCGGCTGCTGTTATGCGGGCTGCAAAGGTGTGGTGGTCGGCCCGCTGAAGGATATCTGCATCATCACCCACGGTCCCATCGGCTGCGCGTTTTACAGCTGGGGCACACGCCGCAACCGCGCCAAGGCCGGCGAGGACGGCAAAAACTTCCTGCCCTACTGCATCTGCACCGATATGCGTTCCACGGACATCGTGTTCGGCGGTGAAAAAAAGCTGCAAAAGGCAATCGACGAGTGCATGCAGATCTTTAATCCAAAATGTATTATGATCTGCTCTACCTGCCCCATCGGCCTCATCGGAGACGATGTGCAGGCCATTGCCAAAACCAACGAGCAGAAATACGGCATCACCGTGATCGCCTATTCCTGCGAGGGTTATAAAGGCGTATCACAGTCCTCCGGCCACCATATTGCCAACAACGGCATAATGCGCTATAT
>DAOPIR010000171.1:0-6353 GCA_035399245.1 Candidatus Limiplasma sp. | reverse complement strand
GTTTCAGGTTGTACGCAAGGAAACTCAGCCCCAGCTCGGCTGTGGCTTTTTCTTTCCGTCCAGATGGCAGGTGGTTACCGTGTGGCGAATCGTGAGTGTGCTGCCGGCAAAATCAATCACGTCCCATTTTAGCCCGAGGACGGAAAAGGCTTATTAAACCACGGCTTCTCCGCTTTCGGGAAAGCCGTACAAGCGGCGCGGACGGCGAAAAAGGAACCTCGCCAAGCGGCAAGAACCGCCTGTTTATCCTTCTTTTATGTTGTTTTGGACCCAGGTATCTATGGCGATAAAACTCGAGCGTTTCAAAAAAGGGATCATGCCTGGCTGAAATGAGGATCTAATCCGTTGCTCTTATATGTAGCCAAATTCCTTTAGCCGCAAACCCCGCTGTCACCCCCGCACGCAGGTAAAATACGGGGACAGTGCGCCCAGCAGCTGCTCCAGCTGTTCTCGCGCCCACTGCACATTCTTGTTTCCCCACCCGTGGTTACCCTTGTGGATCACGAAGGGAAAAACCACTTTATTTTCATCTTTGAGAATCATTTCAAGCGACAAGAAGGTATGTCCGGTCAGCTGCTTTTCCATCTCTTTGCCCGATTCGTAGGTGTTGGCAATATTAACGGCTCCGGCAATGGCCTTTTGCACCGCACCGCTGGCAGGGTAATTCTTCCGGTTGGGATCGTGTACAATCTGCTGGATGATCTCATCCCGGCGGCTGATATCATCGATCTTCCTGAAACACTTGATATCGTCGAAATCGTATTGCTTTACAGGGCCGGACTCCATGCGGCAGACCAGCTTTTTTTGTTGAGGGTCCAGGCCGATATAATAATCGTACGGCGGGTAGAGGAACGTATCGCTCAGGTTCATCTGATGGAGCTTGGCCGCTTGGTCAATCTCCTGCCGGAGCCTTTGTTCCGTTTTGCTTTCGTGGTTCTTTGTTTTAATGCTCCTAATAATATCCCATATGCCAAAACCGATCAGATACAACACGCCTGCCGCAAGAAGTATCCATTGAATCATACTAAATACCGCCTCTCTATTTCGTTTGCCGCGCCATCAGCGAGGCCTACGTTTTCCATCCGCCACAGAAAAATCCACCCCGTGCCTGCTGGCTGTCCGGGATGGGGATCGCCGCGCGTATGCAGCAATCCCCGCGCCGGTTTGCGGCGCGGGCTAGAAGTAGAACAGCTCCTCAAACTGCTTATCCAGCGCAATGCACAGGATCAGGGCCAGCTTTGCCGTGGGGTTGAACTGGCCGGTTTCGATCGAGCTGATGGTATTGCGCGATACGCCCACCATTTTGGCAAGCGCCGCCTGGGAAAGCCCTTTTTCGCTTCGCGCTTCTTTGAGGCTGTTGTGCAATACAAGCTTGTCTTCCATCGCGCCTACCCCAACAGGCTCATGATAAAGCCGGCCGCAAAAGCGCCGCACAGCGCATAATACATGATGGCCGTCAGCAGCTCATGCACCTTTTTTCGCTGGATGAATTTCACCAGAAAAACCGTGCCCAAAATGCTGAAGTTCACAACCCAGCAGCCCCAGTTAACGGTTTGTGTAAAGCTCCACTGCAACGCACAGATAACGACGCATACGCCGCACCCGATGAGAAACGCAATTTTACCCGCCTGTTTCAGGCTTTCCATTTCAGCCAGATCCTGATCTTTATTCTCCTCCCTGCTTTTTTCCAGAATTTCTTCCTTGTCCATGGCAATGCCTCCGATCGTAATGCCAAGTATTGTTGGCATTACTATACCATTGCCAAGTATACTTGTCAACGGTGTTTTTCCGCGCCCGCAAACTCTACGGAGCGTTGATTGTTTTTTCCGTGCAGCCTGCTACAATTGGTATCCGGAGGTGAAATCCATGGATTGTGCAAAAATCGGAACGCTGATCTGTTCGCTCAGAAAGGAACAGGGCCTGACCCAGCGGCAGCTGGCCGACCGCATGAACATCAGCGATAAAGCCGTATCCAAGTGGGAGCGCGGGCTGGGCTGCCCCGATGTGTCCTTGCTTGCCGAACTGTCCAGCCTCTTTGGCGTCAATCTGGAGGAGCTTTTATCCGGCGAGCTGAACGCCAATGCTCTGGTGGGCGGCAACATGCAAAAGCTGCAATTTTTCCTCTGTGCACACTGCGGAAACCTGCTGACGGCGACGGCGGACGCCGCGGTGTCGTGCTGCGGCAAAACTCTGCGGCCGCAGGTGCCCGTCAGGGCGGCGGAAGCGGACAGGCTGACCGTGGAGATTATCGAAAACGACTACTTTATCTCCTCCGCCCATGCCATGGCGAAGGACCACTATATCGCGTTTGTGGCGCTGCTGACCGGCGACAGCGTGATGCTTCGCAAGCAGTATCCGGAGTGGACCCTGCAAGCGCGCATCCCCTGCTTTGCGCACGGAATGCTCGTGTGGTACTGCACGCGGCACGGGCTGTTTTATCAGCCGGTGTAATGACGCAATTTGCTTCCATCGACCCGCAAACCTGCCGGCACGGGCAGGTTTTTTTCAAGATTCCGCCATGGATTGACATTGCGGCACAGAATGTATATAGTAAACTAACAGCGTTAGTTTACGGAGGCTGCCAATGAGTGAACAAAACCGCGGCAATCGGGAAAAGATCGTGCAAGCGGCGATCACGCTGCTGGACGAGTGCGGGTATGAGGGTGTGTCGATGCGCGATGTCGCGCGCCTGGCCGGCATAAAGGCAAGCTCGATCTACAATCATTTTACCGGCAAGGATCAGATGCTGGACGCCGTGGTTGCAGCGTTTGAAGCCGCTCTGGACGCGCGCGGCATCAACCGGCCCGATCCCGTAGGCGACGAGGCGGGACTTGCCGATCCGCCAAAGCTGCTGCTGTCCATCATGGCCGCACCGCTTGCCCTGCTGGAGGACGAGCAGACCGTCGGCATTATCCGGATCGTAACGCGGTGCCAGCACCGCCACGCCGGTATACGCTCGTTTCTCTCAAAGGAGATGTTCGACCGGCCGCTGCGGCGCATCACAGACGCGCTGGAACGCCTGCAGGCACGCGGATGTCTCAGCGGGGAGGAAGGCTGGACGGTGGACTTTCTGGCGGCGGAGCTGCAATCGGTATTCGTGGCGGAGTACTACCGGATGTCGCTGCACGGCTGGAGCGACGCGCCGGATGCCGACAGGGTGCGGCAGGCGCTGGCGGCGCATGTGGATTTCTTTTGGAAAGCGGCGGGAAAGGAAGCCGGAGTATGAGCAAAAATCAACCGGCCCTGACGGGCGTGGCGCAGACGATGCTGCTGCCGCTTTGGGGTCGCTACAGCGAAAGCGTGAAGCCCGACGGGCTGATCCGCGACGATAAATGCGTGGAAATGGTGCGGCAAAGCGGCCTGAACCTGGCCGCCGTCGGCCGTACGCAGCACCCGCTTACGCGGCTGGCATGGGTAGCCCGGGCATGGAATGCCGATGCAGCGCTGCGCGGGCTGACGGCGCAGGGAAACACAACGGTGCTGTGCCTGGGCTGTGGGCTGGATACGGCGTTTTACCGTTCCGGCGCGGGCGCGGTGCGCTGGTACGATATGGATCTGCCCGCGGTTATTGCATGGCGGCGGCAGCTGGTTGGGGAGCATGAGCGCTGCCGGATGATCCCGGGATCGGTGCTGGATAAAAAATCTTATGCATCGGTTCACGCAGCGGGGCGGCTGGTGGTGCTGGCGCTGGGGCTGCTGTGCTATTTTACGGCGGATGAAGTACGCCGCATCCTGTCACTGGCAGCGGACGCGGCGGATGATACGGTGCTTGTGTGCGACTATTTTTCCAAAACAGGAGTGGCCGTGAGCAACCGCATGGTGGTTGCCGGAGCCGGCGCGCCGATGGTCTGGCATGCGGAATCGGCCCAAAGCATCGCGGCAATGCGGCCGGACGCGCAGGTGCTGGACGATTATGCGCTGTTTAAGCGCATCATGCCGCTGCTTTCCCCTGCGGACGCGGCCATGGCGGCAAAATCGGACGCGGTGCCGGTGGAGAGCATGGCGGTGGTGCGGCTGCAGCGGCATCAGGGCACAAACGTATAGGTAACCGTCCAGTGCGCCTTGTTGCCCGCGTAGCGGCCCTTATCCTCCTTGACGGATATCTCGTGCGTAACCGTAAACCCGTTGTCATAATAGTCCTGCGTGATTTCCACCGTCTCCTTTTTTGTGCCGATATCCGGCGACTTATCGCTTTCGGTAACCTTGGAATAGACCGTGATGCTTTCGCCCAGCACGATCTCCACCGTGTCGCCGGAGGATACCGCACTGCCGTCGATGCTGCAATACCTGGACCAATTGCTGCCCACATGGTTATATCCGGAGCAGCTGCTTTTGATCTGCACCGTCATGCGCTTCGTGGGCAGGTTGTTTTTGGGGCTTCCCCAGTTCAGCAGCGCCTGCAGCTGCGCGGACGCGACGCCCGTTTCTTCCATGCCCTGCGCCGCCTGCAGCAGTTTGACCGCCGCTGCGGTATCGGCGTCGTAGCAGTCGTCGATCTCCAGGTCGGCGTCCAGGTAATGCAGCGCCTGCAGCTTTTCCTTCAGCGCACGCACTGCCGGCCCCGTGTCATCGGGCGACAGCGCCGCAAACTGCGAAGCATCCATATACGTAAGGTATTTTGCCATCACATACCCATCCTTGCCGTTGTAGGCGCACCGGCACCAAACATCATCCACAGGCGTCACCGGCAGGATGGTATCCTTGGGTATTTTTTCCACGACCGACGCGTTTTTGGACGCGCTTTTTCGCATATTCAGCGGCCCGCTTTGCGTGCTCACCTGCGCGTATTGCACATCGGAATCATCCGCGGCCGCCGCCGCGGCAAACGAAACGATACATAAAACGGCAACGATTACGATCAGCGATTTTCTCATGCTCGGCTCCTTATTCGGTTTTATTTGGGCGATACAAGCATCGGTTCAAACGGAATTGCATTTTGGAAACGGACAGCCTGCTGCGATAGCTATATTGTACAGAATATTGCATAAAAGAACAATCGCAAGATATAGGGCCGGCCGCGCTATATCTGGTAAGCGCAAACGCGGTTTGCCCTTATATAACAAAAAATGGAAGAACCCGTACGTATGATTCGTTACATCATCGTACAGCGCATGCGCAGGGCCCGCCCGTATCGCCGAGGGGCCGCGCAGCGACGGCACCTATTGCGTAGGCCTGCAAGCCGACGGCACGCTTGTGTTTGCGGGCACGTTTATCTTTTAGCAAAACCGGAAAGGATGAAATCCATGATGAAAAAACCAATCGCTCTTCTGCTGGCCGTTTGCCTGTGCTGCCTGTCTGGTGCGGGCTGTGCGCAAACCCTTGACGACGAAGCCGCCGCGCGCGCGTTTGCCGAAACGTTTTTCGCCTCGCCGTATGTGGACGAACCGCTGCAGGCGCACACGCTGGCCGTAACGCAGGCTGCGTACGGCTGGCAGGCCGTGCTCACGCCGGACGACGCGGCGCTGCCGACGCTGACGGTATGGTTTACGGCGGACGGGCGCGTCCAGCAATTTAAAAACAGCGCCTATGCCCTGCCGTCGATCGCCGATATCGACACGCAGATGGTTTCGCTGGACGACGCACGCCGGATCGACACGCTGCGAAACGCGCTGTTTCCGGACATGCCCAACAACGAGTGCGGGCTGTACGCATCCGCCGACGGCGCGTCGTATTATGTGCTGGACCGGTTTACGTTCTGGCTGGGACTCATCATGGAGCCGGATCTTATCAAGCTGGTCTCCTATATCGATCTCCAAACGGACGCGGCCGGCTACCCGGGCATGATCACGCGCGGGGAAGCCGTTGCCGCGGCCCGGCAGACGATTGCAGAAACCTACGGTCTGTCCGCCGACACGGTAAACCGCCTGACCGTTACCCAGGCCGATTTCGTTCTGCAATCCGGCATTTGGACGGACGCCGATGTGCCGCTGCCCTATTGGTTTGTGCTGCTGGCCGATCCGGCCGACAGCTATCAAAGCCAGTACAACGCCCTGATCGACGCCGAAACCGGCGAAATATTGGAATGTCACGATCCGGCCACCGCCGGCAACGGCTGATGCGCCCGGTTTGATCCGGAAAGGAAACACGCTAATGAAGAAATGGCTGACGATTCTGTTAAGCGCCTGCCTGCTGCTGAGCTTCGGCCATGCGCTGGCGGATCGAAATCAATACTGCGATCCTATCCCGCAGGCCGTGCTGGAATTGGAAAACGAGGACAATGCCGAAGGGACGTATCTGGACTGCATCCTGCTCAAGGGTGCCCCGCTGGGCGACGCCTGCTATGTGCTGACCTCGTGGAGCCTGCACGGCTACCTGCTGCAGGACGGCGCATGGACCATGTGGGCGCAGGTATC
>DAOPIR010000170.1:0-6374 GCA_035399245.1 Candidatus Limiplasma sp. | reverse complement strand
CGCATGCCTCGTTTGGGGGCATCGGGCTTGGCTATTTACTGGGTTTTGAGCCCATTTGGGGCGGGCTGCTGTTTGCGGTTGCGTCATCTGTCATGATTTCCAGGCTGCCCAGAAGCTCGCGCATGAAAGCGGACACAATGATCGGCATTCTATGGTCGTTTGGTATGGCGTTGGGCATATTGTTTATTACGCTGGCACCGGGCTATATGCCGGATATGACCAGTTACCTCTTTGGGGATATCCTGTCGGTATCCAGCGGATTTATCGTGTATATTGCGATTTTCACGGTTGTGGTGGTCGCGCTGTTTACGATGCTGTACCATCCGTTGGTGCTGTATCTGTTTGATGAGGAATATGCCACGGCCCGCGGCATGAATGTAAAGCTGCTGGAGTGGGTGGTATATATCATCCTGCCGATCGGGATTATCGTACTGGTAAAGGTCGTGGGAATTATCCTCACCATCGCGCTGATGACCATTCCCGTATCGATCGCCAAGCTGTATTTCAACTCCATCGGCAAGGTAGTCGGATTTTCCATGCTGATCAGCTTTCTGTTCTGTTTGGCCGGCCTTGCGGTTGCGTATTATGCCAATATTCCGTCCGGCGCCTGTATCGTTACCATCAGTACGGTTGTGTATCTGCTGCTGACTTTTACCCGCAGCGGAATTCAAAAGCGCCGCCATCGGCAGAAGGTGCATTCCCAATATCCGCACGGGCATGAGCAGGTGTAAAAATTCGCCTGCCGAATTGACAAAAAGTTTCCTGTAGTGCTACCCTGATCGTGTTTTAATAACACTTGACGGGTATAGATGTATGCAATCATTAACTGGCAATCAAAACATCCGAAAAGGGATTCTGCTTTTATTCTTATCCGTATCCATATTCTGGATCGGATATGTTTTGGGTACCGGCAATGTGGAAACCGATATTGAAGCAAGCATGCGCGGATTCACGCTGATCTTGTGGTCCATCCTGCTGGAAGCACTGCCGTTTGTGCTGCTGGGTACGATTATTTCCTCGCTGATTCAGGTGTTTGTGACAGAGGATATGATCCTGCAGGTATTGCCCAAAAATAATCTGCTTCGTCTGATATTCTCCGCGCTGATCGGGCTGATATTTCCGGTTTGCGAGTGCGCGATTATCCCATTACGCGCGGACTGATGAAAAAAGGCATGCCCACGGGGCCGGCGATCGCGTTTATGCTGGCAACGCCGATTATCAATCCCATTGTGCTGTTTTCAACGTACAATGCGTTTACAACCCTGCCGATCATGATGCCTCTGCGTGCCGCATGCGGGTTTATCGGCGCGGTTGTGATCGGAGCGCTGGCAAGCCGGTATGCAAAGGGCAAATCGGTGCTGAAAGAGGAAAAGGCGCCTGCATGTGCCTGCAGTATGCATCAAAGCGGCGTGAAGCGCGGAAAATGGGAAACCGTAAAGGCCGTAATCGCCCATACCAACGCAGAGCTGCAAAGCGTCGGCATGTATTTGATTTTTGGCGCCGTGATTGCCGCCACCATGCAGATGGCCGTGCCCACCGGCGTGCTGATGAGCATCGGCAACGGACGGGTGCTGTCCATCGTGGTGATGATCGTGCTGGCGTTTGTGCTGTCGCTGTGCTCGGAGGCGGATGCGTTTGTTGCCAACACGTTTATCCTGCAGTTTTCCAGCGCTTCGGTGCTCGCGTTTTTGATTGTGGGGCCGATGATTGACATTAAAAACACCATGATGATGCTGGGCAGCTTTAACAAGCGGTTTACAGTTCGCCTAATTATTACCATCTTGCTGGTGTGCTTTGCGCTTGCGCTGATTGCAAGCTTCTTTCTGGGAGGCAATTATGCGTAAGCTGTGGATGCAAATCCTCTGGTTGGCAATCCTGCTTGCGCTGATTGCCGTGATGGGATCGCTGCTGATCAGCGGCGATATTCTGGTGTTTCTATCCCCGCGCATGGTGCCGATGGTATGGTTCGGCTTCGCTGTGCTGATTTTACTGCTGGTCTATCACATCGTGCAGGTTATACGCTATACGCTGCAAAAAACCGAAATACACGGCGGCCGGCCGGGAATGATATTGTTTCTGCTGCCGGTGCTTCTGTTTGTTACGGTTATGCCCGATCAAAGCACCTCCGGTGCGCTGCCCAACCAGAATCTGAAAATGATGAACATAACGCAGGAGGCAAGCGCCGATACGGCGGATGAACAGGTTTCCGCGAATACCAATACAGGCGAGTACCTGCCCTGTATTGTGGAAAATGAAACGGCACTGTTTGACACATCGGCCGATTTGTTTACGGACTATTTATATAAAACGCTGGACGAGGTGCTGGGAAAAACCATCACGCTGTACGGCTTTGTGTATGCCGAGGATACCTTTCCCGCAAACACGGTTTTGGTTTCCCGCAAGATGATCACATGCTGCGCGGCGGATGCCGCGATCGTTGGGTTTTATGTGCAGCTGGAGGATTCTGCCGCACTGCAGGATAACGAATGGATACGGGTCACAGGTACGGTGCGCAGTATTAATCTGGCATACTATAATGATTATTATGATTTTCCCATCATCACAAACGGCATCGTAGTGCGCTGCGATACGCCCGAAGTCGACAAGGCATACATCTATCCGTAGCCATACGTCTGTATACATCAGGCACGATATATACAGACGGTGTATGTTACATTAATCTGCGTTATAGCGGCACGGCCCGGTTTTCGCAGATATTTTCGGAAAACGTATATTTATAGGTAGAAAAACAAATTTCGGGTAGTATTCAGTATAAAAATCAGGAATGAGCGGATTAAGCGGGCGATCCCTATCAAGACAATCGTAATGTTTTTATGCAGTACATTATTTACATTCTATTAAAACTGTGATAAATTAAAACTGGTATCGTTTACACGAAAAAATAGAGGAGGAAAACCCATGCTTAAAAAAATGTGCGCTTTGGTATTGACCATTGCAATGCTCGCAAGTATTGCGCTACCGATGGCTGCATTTGCAGAGAGCGAAGATATGCCGATCGTATCCGGCATCAGCACGCTGTCTGAGAAATTCAGCCCTTTCTTTGCCACGACCGGCTATGATGTCGACGTGGAAGGAATGACGCAAGTCTCACCGCTTACCACGGATCGTTCCGGTGGTATTATATACAACGCTATCGAAGGCGAAACGGTTGCCTACAACGGCGTTGATTATACCTACACCGGCATTGCGGATATCACGGTTGATTACGACGAATCTTCCGATATCACCACCTACACCGCAAAGCTCAAGGAAGGCGTTATGTTCTCCGATGGCGTCGAGCTGACTGCGGACGACCTGATTTTTAACTACTATGTATTTTTGGATCCGTCCTATACCGGCTCTACGCAGCTGGCTTCATATAACATCATCGGTGTGGACGACTACCGCACCCAGACCACTTCGGACGTGTATGCAAAGTATGCCGATATGGGCGTTGCCCTGTATGAGGCAGGCAAAGACCACGTATGGTCCGCCGACGATGCATGGACCGAAGAACAGCAGACCTTCTTCTGGCAGGCATTGGAAGACAACTGGAAGACCGATGTGCAGAAGATCATCGACACCTGCCTGACCACCTATGCGGCTTACATCGAGTCCTATGTCGGCGTTACGGCTGAAGAAGCCAACGCAAACGAAGGCCTCGGCGTGATCACCGGCATGGCGCTGTGGGGCTTCGGTTCCATGGATACGGAAACCGGCATTTTCACCACGGCTGTCACCGGCACCGCATATGATACCAACAACGGCGAGTATCCGACGCTTGATGATTATTACAACGAGACGTTGGTTGCCTATGAGAGCGATCCGGTAGCCTATGCTTCCGTTGAAAGCCCGGACGGCACCGATGTGCTGGGCGAGACCTACAACGCGTTCATCGCCAAGTACGGCCCGCTGGATGAAGCCATGAGCGGCGGCATCCCCAACATCTCCGGCATCACCAAGGTTGACGATTACACCGTGTCTGTACGCACCACGGGCTATGAAGCGCCCGCTATCTACAGCATCTTCGGCATTGAAATCGCCCCGATGCATTACTATGGCGACGAAAGCCTGTATGACTACGACAACAACATGTTCGGCTTCCCCTATGGCGATCTTACCCTGATCCAGGCCAAGACCACCGAGCCGATGGGCGCCGGCCCCTATAAGTTTGTGAAGTACGAAAACCGCGTAGTGTACTACGAAGCTAATGAGTACTACTACAAGGGCGAACCCGCAACCAAGTACTTCCAGTTTAAAGAAACCAACTCCGCAGACGTTATCCCCGGCATCAGCACCGGCACGATCGACGCCAGCGAACTGAACGGCACCAAGACCAACTTCGAAAGCATCATGGCGCTTAACTCCAACGGCGAAATCACCGGCGATGTGATCACAACCAGCAAGGTGGACAACCTTGGTTACGGCTACATCGGCATGGACGCCGCCAATGTTAATGTCGGCGGCGAACCCGGCAGCGAAGCTTCCAAGGACCTGCGCAAGGCTTTGGCAACCGTGCTGGCCATTCACCGTGCTACCGCGTATGACAGCTACTACGGCGAAGCCGCGTCTGTCATCCAGTATCCGATTTCCAACACCTCCTGGGCAGCCCCGCAGGCGACGGACGCCGACTTCAAGGTTGCGTTCTCTGTGGATGTGGACGGCAATGATATCTACACGGCCGATATGACGCCGGACGAGACCTATGCCGCAGCCATCGAAGCAGCGAAGGGCTACCTGATCGCAGCCGGCTTCACCTATGATGAAGCAGCCGGCGTGTTCACGGCCGCTCCCGAAGGCGCAAAGCTGTCCTACGAAGTGATTATCCCCGCCGATGGCCTGGGCGATCACCCCTCCTTTGCCGTGCTGACCGCAGCGCAGGAAGACCTTGCAACGATTGGTATCGATTTGGTCATCAATGACCCGGCCGACTCCAATGTGCTTTGGGATGCGCTGGATGCCGGCACCGCGGAACTCTGGTGCGCAGCTTGGTCTACCACCATTGATCCCGACATGTATCAGATTTACTACAGCTCCAATTCTTTGGGCATGGGCGGCACCGACTCCAACCATTATTCCATCATGGATGATGAGCTGGATACCCTGATCCTTGACGCCCGCAAGAGCGACGATCAGACCTATCGTAAAGCCCTTTATAAGCAAGCATTGGATATTATTGTTGACTGGGCCGTTGAAATCCCCGCGTATCAGCGCCAGAACTGCATCGTGTTCAGCACCGAGCGTTTGGATATCGACAGCATCACCCCGGCAATCACCACGTACTGGGGATGGCTTAAGGAATCCCAGCTACTCTTAACCAAGTAATAATATCATTGCTCGCAGTAATGCGGTAATGGCAGTCTGTTCAAAAACCTGAGATGTCGGATCGCGCGGATGGCAAGGGAGCATGCTTACACAGGTGTAAGCACAATCTCCCTTGTCATCCCGCGGATGAAACTGCAGATTGGTTTTTAAGACTGAGGTGAGCCTGCAATAGCGGGCTCACCTTACCAATTATCTTTTGCTGTCGGGATAAAGGGCGGTTTCATTATATGGTCAAGTTTTTAGTACGACGGATTCTTTTGGGCATCATGATCGTGTTTTTCGGTGCATTGATCGTCTACACGGTTATCCGTTTTCTACCCACTTCATTTGTTGAAGAGCAGGCGCGTATGCGCGCCACCAACATTCCCGGAGCGCCGAAGTATCAGGATCTGCTGGATCAGCTGAACGCTCTGTACGGGATGGATAAATCCATCATTGAAGGCTTCTTTTCGTGGGCCGGAAATGCGATTAAAGGACAATTTGGCGATTCGTGGCTGTATGGCGGCACGGTCGTTTCCAAGTTTAAGAGCGTAATTTGGTATTCGGTGATTTTGAACTTTATTACGCTGATTTTGGAATTGGTGATCTGCATTCCGCTGGGCATCCTGGCGGCGCGCAAGCAGTATTCCAAAACAGACTATTTTGTTACGGTGTTCGCGCTGTTTGGCTTATCAATGCCATCGTTTTTTCTAGCGACACTATTGAAATTCGGCTTATCCATCAAACTTGGATGGCTTGATCTATACGGCATTGTCGGCCGCTATTACGAGCAGCTGAATACATGGGGTAAGATCGGCGATATGGCAACGCATATGATTATGCCTGTCATCACCCTGACAATGCTTTCCATTGGCGGATTGATGCGTTATACGCGTACCAATATGCTGGAGGTACTAAATTCAGATTATATTCGTACCGCGAGAGCCAAGGGACTATCGGAACGGATTGTGATTAACCGTCATGCGTTTCGCAACACTTTGATCCCGCTGGTTACGTATTTAAGCTATCTTTTGCCGTATATGTTTGCCGGGTCGATGATTACGGAGACG
>DAOPIR010000169.1:0-6460 GCA_035399245.1 Candidatus Limiplasma sp. | reverse complement strand
ACCCCTTTCCACCCTTGCTTCCTAGCATATCGGGCCTTTTTGGCAGGCTGGCAGGACATCAAAAAACCTTGTTTTGCAAACACCCTGCCAGTTTCAAAGAAATATCAGAGAGCAGCGGCTCTCTGATGGCAATCGTATCGATCGACGTTGACGGCTGTTAATCCTCGGTAAAATAATCCTTGAGATCGGAAAACAGCAGCTTGCCAAGGCGCGTAATGCCGCCAAAAAGGTGCTTTTGCATCAGCGGGCGGATGGCCTTGATATCGTTGGTTTCCACCGCGGTGATGATGGCCTCGTGATCCTTGAGGATTTGGTCAAAATCCTTAATCTCCACAATGTCCAGCATCCGAAAGCGCGTGTAGTGGCAGTTGGCGTTTTGGATGGTATCCCACAAAAATTCCTTGCGCGTTGCGTTAAACCACGTTTCGTGCAGCTTGGAATCCAGCGCGTAAAACTCCGACGCGGTAAAGGTATCGCTCTTGGTGAGCTCAATCATGGAGTTGTGGATGTGGCGCAGGCGCTCCAGCTCCAGCACGTTGTGAATGCGGATAAAGTCCTCCAGCACAAAGGTTTCCACGGCGATGCGCTGGTAGATGAGCTGGTTGATGATGTTGAAGTTCATGCGCGTGACCTGCGTGCGTTTGTACGGCGTGATCGACACCAGATCGCACAGCCGCAGCTCCTGCAGCACCGAGCGGATGGGCGAACGCGATACGCCGAAGCGCTCGCAAAGCTCGTTTTCCGACAGCGATTCCCCGGGCGGGATTTTCAGCGTGAGAATTTCTTCCTCCAGAATACGGAAAATCTCCCGGCTTGAGTACCGATCAGGCATAGCGTAAACTCCTTTATCTGGCGTATTCAGAATAATCCTATTTTATCATCCTTGGTATCTTTCGTCAACAGAATGTATACGAATTCATGGTATATAAGTACAAACACTAAACGATTGAAAAGAATCAAAGGAAATATAAACAAACATAAGGCGATCAGCTTGTATTCAGTTAAATGCAAAAGTGAAATCAATCGGGATACGCCGGACAGGCAGCGGATATTACCGTGTGTGCTTTTGGCAAAAACTATGGTATACTGGACATAAAGACGAAGAACCGAACACGCAACGTGGTTGCCATACACAAGACTCCAAGAAATGAGGAAGGCTGTATATGAAACAATCGCGCATGAAAATTTTCGCTATCATCCTTGCCGTGGCGCTGCTGCCATGGCTGGCGCTGCCTGCGGCGACCGCGGCGGGCTGCACAAGCGTTATCGTAAACAGCGTTGAGCTGTCCGCACAGTGGCCGTATTGGAAAAACGGCGACACCGTCCACTCGCAGTTGCTGGCGGACGGGGAATGGAACGCGTATTTCGACGCCGCCACATCCACCCTGACGCTGTATAACGCGGTGATCGATACGGTGCCGATCCTGGAATCGCACATGTATCTGGGCATGATCTACGCGTACGGCGATCTGAACATCGTGCTGACCGGCGACAGCACCATGGCATACGACAACGATACGTATTACGGAACCCTGTTCGGCGTGCACATTATCGGCAGCGTTACCTTCAGCGGCGCCGGCAGCCTGGATATCAACCTGGTGAATCTGTTTCACCAGCAGGAGTACTACGGCTCCGTTTATGTGTCCACGGTGATCGGCAGCATCAGCATCCTGTCGGGACAGCTCTCGATTTTTGCGCAGGGGGCCAGGGATAGCTTCGGCCTGCTGCTGGAAGATACGCTGCTGATTGCGGGCGGTGATACGACGATCAAAACCGTGGGCGCGACCAGCCGTGCGCTGGGTTTTGCCGGGTCAAGCTTCCGCATGACGGGGGGCCGGCTGACGGCGGTAGCGGAAGCGACCGGCGCCTATGCCTACGCGCTGGAAACAGACAGCATTTCGCTGGATGGCGGCGAGGGCCGCTTTACCGCCCGCAATACCGGCGAAGGCACAGCCTACGGCGCGGTGTTTACCGGCGATCCGTTCAGCTTCAGCAACGGGCACTTTATATTTTCCGGTCAGGACACGGCCCTGCGGTATACCGGCATCGGCAGCGCGGGCTTTGTGCTCAACGACGGAAAGGTGTACGTATCGCAGCTGGCGGATGGCAGCGGCGCGGACCGGTGGTATACCAATGCGGACGGTATCCTGGCGTCCACGGCATCCGATCCCTCCCCGTTTCGATATGTCGAATTCCTGCTGTACACCCCGTCGCCCCAGACCGGCGATACGCAAACGCCGTGGCTGTGGATCGGGCTTGCCGCCGCGGCAGTGGCCGGCATCGCGGTGCTGATCATCGTCCTGCGCAAAAAACCGTCCGGCAAATAGCGCGCATCGGGGTTTGCTGCGGGCGCGGGCTTGGATACTGCGTAAAAAGGCGGGAACAGGCAATAAAACGCTTCATAGAATAATAGACGGGGCTGCCGGCGTGCAGCTCCGCCTTTGATAGGATCCGCAGTCATAACAATGAGATGAAATATTAATAAATCTGCAATTGCTTTCAGGGACGACGAGTGGTATTATTTTCCATACTCCCAGTTCATATTATATGGAAGCTCTCCTGCGTGGAGAACGGAAACGGATGAAACCAACCCATGAAGAAGATGTGCGCAATTCTGCTCGCAGCCATTCCGGTGTTTTTGCTGTCCGTGTTTTTGGCGCTTCCGGCCGCGCTGGCGGCGGGAGCCACGAGCGTAACCGTGGACGGCGTCACGCTGACCGCTTCCGTACCGTATCTGGAAAAAGGAAGCACAGTGGCAACGGTTTCGCAGCCGGCCAGCGGCATGTATTCTTATTTTGACGCCGCCACCTCAACGCTTACGCTGAAGGATACCGTGATCAATACACCAAGCAGATTTATCGCCACGGTTCTCGGTGCCCCTTATGACAGCCACAGCCTGATCAACGCCGAGGGAGATCTCACGCTGATCCTCAACGGCACAAACGAGCTGTACTATCACCAAAACGAATGGTTTGCGGTATTCGGCGTTGCCGTAAACGGCGCTTTGACGGTTGATGGCAGCGGCAGCCTGAGCATTCAGATATCGAACACGGCGGAGGTAGACACGGAATTCCATGGCTTCACGACCGGCAACCTGACGATCCATTCCGGCACACTGAACGTCTCTTTGAATTCGAATTACATCAGCACGGCATTTTCTGCCGACGGCAGCGTTCTCATTACGGGCGGAGATATAACGCTGGACGCATCGGGGACCTATAACGCGACCGGTATTCTGAACATCGACGGCGTTTTCCGCATGACCGGCGGGAAAATATCGGCAACGAGCACCGCCATGGAGCCGTGGAATTTCTGCATGTATGCCCGGCAGGTTCAGCTGGAGGGCGGGCAAGGGCGGTTTATTGCTACCAATGCCGAAGACGACGGCACGGCTCTGTACTTATCAGGCGTGCAGCAAACCTACAGCGGAGGCACTTTTGTGTTTTCCGGCACCGGTCTCGCAATGGTCTATGCCGGATTGAGCGGAAACGCATCCTTTGCCGTGAGCAACGGAAACGTTTACGTATCCCGATACGCCAGCGGCAGCGGTATGAGCCTGTGGACCTCGGACGCTGACGGTGCGCTGGTGTACAGCAGACAAAATCATTCGGATTTCAAGTATGTGCAGTTTGGCGGTACCCGTTTGGCTGAAATGCCGCAGACCGGCGACAGCGCCACGCCGTGGCTGTGGCTGGGGATTGCCGCCGTGGCTGTGGCCGGAATTGCGGTGCTGATCATCATTTTGCACAAGAAAAAAACAGGCAGATAATCCCTGTCATCTTGGTTTGCACGGGGGATATGCTGCCGCTGCGCGCGGGCGTTGCAAAGAAGCTTACCACACATCCGGGGACGTATAGGCAGCTATCTGTACAAATAGTCATGAAACAGGCGCATCCGGCACAGGGTGCGCCTTTGCATGCGCCGCGCAGTGCGAAGTATCTGTGAAAAATAGGATCATTTTGCTGCTGCAAAGAGCCGCAGAATGATATTGACACATGATAATACAAGTGTGATAATATTGGAAGCATATACCAGTCAAGCGTTTCATTCTTCCCCCCGTGGGATATTTTTAATACAGGCAGGAAAAGAAGGATGAGGACAATGAAAAAGGCTTTCCTTGCAGGCATCATGGCAATGCTGCTGGCGCTCTTTTTTATGCTCCCCGGCGCGATGGCGGCGGGCGCTACGAGCGTGACCATTAACGGGCAGACGCTCAGTGCGACCAATACCACAACCACGGACGGGCATGCCGTGTTTAACGCGGCCACCTCTACGCTGACGCTTAATGGCGCTCACTACGGAAATTTATCTTACGTCGGAGATGATATCCATCTGCTGTATGCAAACGGCGATCTGACCATTAACCTGGTGGGCAGCAACAGCCTAAAGGTGGAGCCGGATAACATGTTCGGCAGTGAAAATAAGGTTTACGGCATCCGGGTGGCTGACGGCGGGCTTACGATCAACGGAAGCGGAAGCCTTTCCGTTACGCTTGAGCATTGGGTGCCGCTGTTTGGAATATATGTCGGCTCGTACGGTCAGAGTAACTTTACGATGGAGAGCGGCACACTGAGCGTCAGATGCACCTCCACGGAAAGCGCCGTTGCCGCCCTTACGGCAGGGTTGGTTACCATGAAAGGCGGAACCGGCAGCTTTTATGCCAAATCCACCGATGATTTCGCCGTCGCGATGGAATTTCGGGAAGAATGGCTGAACTACACCGGCGGCACCTTTACCTTTATCAGCGATAATACCAACGGCGGTACCGACTACTATGCGCTGTATTATACGGGTGAATTGAATGATCCCGCCTATCATATAACCGACGGCGAAGTGCATGTTTCGCAATATCCGGACGGAAGCGACCCGAGCCTGTGGACCAGCGATACGCAAAGCGGCAGGCTTGCGTCCAACCGGAGCGGACTTTCCACTTTCCATTATGTGCGGTTTTCATCAACACTGCCGGAGCCAACCCCCATCGTTACCGCTACCCCGGCGCTCACCGCCGAAATCCCGCAGACGGGCGACAGCGCTGCGCCGTGGCTTTGGGCGGGCCTGCTGCTGTGCGCGCTGCTTGGGATCGCGGGCCTTGCGGTGGTGCGATACAGGGCAATGCAATAGACGGCCGGCGGGTTCGTCTGGCCGTATCCCGGGCTGAAATGATTTCGGCCCGGGGTTTTTTGTTTAGGTTCTCCGTGCGGCGTAAAATATTGCAGCTTTATGAAATTCTTAAATCCTTAAAATCCATAATATTCCTATTGACACAATATTATGCAAGTGCAATACTTAAATAAGCCAATAAAGCAAAGCGTTTCTTTTTCCTTGGGAAATTCTAATAAAGATTGGACGACCGCAATGAAAATTTCGCATAAACTTTTATTCGCAACCGTATTGGCAATACTGCCGGTGCTCCTGTTTGTTATGCCTTCCGCGCTGGCGGCAAACGCTGCCAATGTATACGTAGACGGGCATTTAATGGTCGATAAAACGGCGTATGATTTACCCTCTGGCGGCACTGCATATTATGACGTTGCTGCCGGTATACTGACGCTCAATAATGCGCAAATATATGATTCGCTTTATAATCAATATTTGGGGGACTATTTAATCTATTCCGACGGTGACCTTACCATTAATCTAATCGGAACCAGTAGCATGAGTTTTTACGGTAATGTATCTACAGTAGGCATTTATTCCAATGGTAATTTATCAATCGGCGGAAGCGGCAGCTTGAACATTACCCTGTTTGGGGACCAGGGTGCGTATCTTTACGGGATTCTTTGCAAGAAAACGTTCTGTGTGAATAGCGGCTTATTGCGTGTCTCTTGCACATCGCCGGCCATGGTCATAGCCCTGACTGCCGATGTGATTTCTATGGAGGGCGGAACAGGCTATTTTTATGCGAAATCCACCGGCGACTATCAAGCCTTTGGTGCGACACTAAGTTCCATTACAAAGGATACTAAACTAATATATACCGGCGGCAATTTTTCTTATATCAGCAATAACACAGACGGCGGCAGCGACTATTATGCGCTGTATTATACATGGATAAACGATCCCGTCTGCAGTATCACAAACGGTGCGGTTTATGTTTCGGAATATTCGGATGGGAGCAGCGAAAGCCTGTGGATCAATACAGCCGAGTCCGGCAAGCTGGCCGGGAATTATAACAGCGCTTCCGATTTCCATTATGTGCGATTTGAGCCGTATATTATCGCCGAAACCAAAGCGGCTATTCCCCAAACCGGCGACAGTGCAAGGCCCTGGCTTTGGATCGGGATTGCGGCGGCAGCGGTGGTGGGCGCGGCGGCTGTGATCGTTTATCTGCGCAAGAAACACCGCGGATGACTGATCCATTGGTATAATACCAACGGGGCTGCGCACTTTGCGCAGCCCCGCTTTTTATGCATAGCTTCAGCGATATAAATCCACCAGCAGAGCTGGTGAGAGTAAAAAG
>DAOPIR010000168.1:0-6533 GCA_035399245.1 Candidatus Limiplasma sp. | reverse complement strand
CAATCAGCAGCAGCCTCGGCTTGCATATCAGCTCTGATGCTGATGTCGGCTTTGGCACTTCCAAGATGACGCTCAACAACCCGGATGGTGAGATCGAGGTAGGGGGAACGGCAGCGCTATTCGTTAGATCGGCAAACCCGATACTGACAATCAATGGTTCCGATATACAAGCCTGGGGTCCGGATGGCACCGAGCTTGTGAACCCGCATAACGTATACTTATACCCCCTGCAAACGCGAACCACAATCATAGCGCAAACACTTGGCCTAACGGATATGGATTTTGTATCGCATGATTATGAGGACCTCGCCACGCACATCATTTTCACGCCGAGACCGGTACAGCCGCCCCAGACCGGCGATACCAGCACCCCGATGCTGTACGTGCTGCTTCTCCTGCTGGCTGCCGCCGGCATAGCGGCGCTGCGTGTACGTGCGGTGAAGCGGTAGGCGGGGCAGAGGAATAGCGAATATTCAAATAAGGCATCTCTTGCGCATTGCGTTGAGAGTTGCCTTATTTCTTTTGCGTGTTGGAATATACGGATTGAAATAATACGAAGGGAAACCTATCAGTATAATTGATTGTCTGTGGAAACACGTCATAATCGCAAGCTGCCGGCGTTCCGCCTTGGAATTGGGATTTACCAGTTAGATCTCCAAAAACTCCCGAAACTCCCGCATAATGCCGATGCCGTCCGGATAATGCGCGGCAAACTGGGGCACGGCGTGGCTGGGGAAGCTGTTGCCTTCGATGAAGCAGGGGCCGGAATTGGTCACGGCAACATCCCATGCGATAAAGCGCATCTGCGGCACCTTCTGGGCGGCACGCAGGCACATGTCCATTGCTTCCTTGAAGTAGGGGACTTCAAAGCCGATGATTTTCGTACCGGTGATGGGATGGGTTTCGTAGGTGTTGCCGGCCTTGTCCGCGCCGACAGTCAGCAGCTTGCCGGATTGCAGGTCCACGCGGGCGGCCATGCCGCCGCAGTCCACGTTGTCCATCACCTTGCCGTTGCCGATGCGCAAAAACGCGTACACCACGCCCTGCTTTTTGTCGCCCAGCAGCGTGGCAATGCGGATGGTATTGACCGATGTGGGACACATGTCCATCATGCGGTCGTGCTGGATTACACGCTCTTCGAGGATGCCGATTTCCCTTTGTATCAGCTCCTGGCGAAAGGTTTCTTCACAGCCCTCGAAATCCTGCGCGGTATAATGCGTAATGCCCACGCCGGAGCTGCCCTCCAGCGGCTTGGCGATGATATCGGGATTTGCCTGCAGAAACGCCATAAGTGTTTCAAGGCTCGTATCCGGCGTAAATTTTATCCAGTTACGCTTGATATCCTCGGCAAAGGTGGTGTTAAACGTGGTTTTATCATCAAAGATATACCAGTAGGCCTTGTCGTTCATGCGGCGCACAATGGTGTTGCTTAAGCCGCGCGTGATGACGGTTTTCTTCTGCGCGTCGGTTAAGCGGTACATTTCGGCAATCTTATAGTCCATGTAACCCGCGTTGTATAAAAGCGCGCAGCGCGTCATATCGGCCAGCAGCCACGCGCGACTTTTGCCGCTTTTGTTGACAAGGTAATCCATGGTCTTATGCATGCGCTTGCGGTCGATGCGTACGGCGCGCTTGATGAAAAATGTCAGTTTGCTCACGATATACTCCTACACATTAAAGCGAAATAAGGTCACGTCGCCGTCCTTCATCACGTATTCCTTGCCCTCGCTGCGCACCAGCCCTTTTTCCTTGCACGCGGCCATGCTGCCCAGCTCGGTCAGCTGCTCGTAGGGCACTACCTCGGCGCGGATAAACCCGCGCTCAAAATCGGTATGGATCTTGCCGGCGGCCTGCGGGGCCTTGGTGCCGTTTTCAATCGTCCACGCGCGGCACTCATCCTCACCGACGGTGAAAAACGAGATCAGCCCCAGCAGCCGGTAGCTGGCCTGTATCAGCCGGTCCAGCCCGCTTTGGCCGATGCCCAGATCGGTCAGGAACATCTGCTTTTCCTCGGCGTCCATCTGGCTGATTTCCTCTTCGATGCGCGCGGAAATGATAAAGGTTTCCGCGCCTTCGGCCCTGGCGACCGTATTCACGGCCTTTACCAGCGGCAGCTCGTCGATCGGCTTGCCGATATCGTCCTCGGCGATGTTGGCGGCGTAGATGATGGGCTTGTCCGTCAGCAAAAACCAACCCTTGAGAGTGGCCTTTTCATCGTCCGTCGCATCAAACGTGCGCGCAGGATGATCCGCCGACAGGTGTGCAAGCAGCCGCCTGCCCAGCGCGGCCTCGGCGGTGTATTTCTTTTCGCCGGTCCGGATCAGCTTTTCGGCTTTGTCGGTGCGCTTTTGCACGGTTTCCATATCGGCAAAGATCAATTCCAGATTAATTTCTTCAATATCGCGGGCGCTGTCCACCGTGCCGTCGACGTGAATCACGTTATCGTCTTCAAAGCAGCGCACCACATGCACGATGGCATCCACCTCGCGGATGTGGGAAAGAAACTTATTTCCCAATCCCTCGCCGCGGCTGGCACCCTTTACCAGGCCTGCGATGTCCACAAACGTTACGGACGCGGGCACCTCGCTTTTGGGGTGGTACATATCAATCAGCACGTCCAGCCGATGGTCGGGCACGGGCACGATGCCGGTGTTGGGCTCAATGGTGCAAAACGGATAGTTGGCCGCCTGCGCCCCCGCCTTGGTAATGGCGTTAAACAGTGTGCTTTTCCCCACGTTGGGCAGCCCCACAATCCCAAGCTTCATTTCGGCACTTCCTTTCAATTCCTAATGAAGAATTATACTGGATTCCCCGTTATATTTCAATCTGCCCGCGGGAAAACGTACAAAAAGCGCCTGCGGGGATCCGCAGGCGCAGCACGGCAACAATGGTACGGTATTGCCTGGATGGGCTAGGCGCTTTGTTCGTCCTCCATATAGCGGTACTGCGCCTCGTACAGCGCGCGGTAATGCCCGCCGGGGATAGCCATCAGCTCGGCGTGGGTGCCGGCCTCCACGATACCGCCGCTCTGCACCACCATAATGCGGTCGGCATTGCGGATGGTGGACAGCCGGTGCGCAATCACAAAGCTGGTGCGGCCCTTGAGCAGCACGTCCAGCGCCTGCTGGATCAAGAGCTCCGTGTGCGTGTCGATGGAGGAGGTCGCCTCGTCCAGGATCAGGATGCGCGGATCGTTTAAGAGCGCGCGCGCGAAGGAGAGCAGCTGCTTTTGCCCGGTGGAAATGCTGGAGCCGCGCTAGCCCATCTCGGTATGGTAGCCGCGCGGCAGGCTCATGATGAAGTCGTGCACATGCACCGCCTTGCACACCGCGATAATCTCGTCCTCCGTGGCGTCCAGCCGGCCGTAGCGGATGTTATCCAATATCGTGCCCGAAAAGATAAAGCTGTCCTGCAGCATGACCGACATCTGCCGCCGCAGGGACTGCAGCTTTACGTCGCGTACATCGTAGCCGTCAAGGCAAAGCTTCCCGCCGGTGACATCGTAAAAACGGCTGACCAGATTGACGATGGTGCTCTTGCCCGCACCCGTGGGGCCGACCAGCGCGATGGTCTGCCCGGGCTTAACCGTAAAGCTGACGTCTTTGAGCACCGTCTGCTGCGGATCGTAGCCGAAGGTCACGTGGTCAAACTCCACCGTGCCCTCGATCGGCGGCAGCTCCGGCAGATCGTCGCGCTTGTCAAACACCAGGGGCTTGGTGTCCATGATCTCAAAAATGCGCTCGATGGAAGCCATGGCCGCCAGAATGTTATTGTAGAAGTTGGACATGTTGTTGATCGGCTCCCAGAACCGGCCCAGATACCACAGGATCGCCAGCAGGTCGGCCAGCGTCAGGCCGCCCACGCTGCCGGCGGGGCCCATGAAGATCATGCCCGCGATGTACACGCCGGCGGTGCCGATGGCGCTGAGCGTGTCGATGGAGGGCCAGAACAGGTTGTTGATGCCCACGGCCTTCAGCCAGCTTTTGCGGATATCGTCGTTGGTCTCTTCAAAAATTTCCTTGTTCACTTTTTCGCGCACAAAGGCCTGCGTAACGCGCATGCCCGAAAGGCTTTCGTGCAGGTAGCCGTGCATGGTGGAGGTTTTGGCGCGTACAATCTGCCATGCTTTGCGCATCCTGCGCCGCAGCGACATGATGATGATGGCGAGCACCACCAGCGTGCACAGCGCCACCAGCGTCAGCTTCCAGTGGAGCACAAACATGATGACCACCAGCAGCACCAGCGTCAGGCAATCCACCAGCACGTTGATGATGCCGCCGGTGAACAGGTCGTTTAAGCGGTTGACGTCGTTGATGACGCGCACCATGATCTTGCCGGCCGACCGGTTATCAAAAAACGGCAGCGACAGCGACTGGATGTGGTTGAACAGATCCTGCCGCAGCGCGGCGATGGCCTTGCGGCCGGAGACATCCATCGTGCGCACGCGCAGCCGCAGGCATATGCCGCCCACGATTACCGACGCCACCATGATGCCGAACAGCAGCGGAATATTGGAAAAATCACCGTTGGAAATCTCGCCTACCGCGCGGCTGAGCAGGAAGGGGTTCAGCAGCGACGCGCCCGCGGCGATGATCATCAGGATCAGCGCGATGAGCATCTGCTTTTTATAGGGCTTCAGGTACTGGAGCACACGCAGGAACAGGCGCTTGTCAAACGGCGCTTCAAAGGCTTCGTCATCCAGGCTTCTAAGCCGTGCCATTACGCATCACCTGCCTTTTCGACGGTCTCAAAGTCACGGGTCTGGTCGTGGTACATTTCGGCATAGATACCATCTATGTCCAGCAGCTCTTTGTGCGTGCCGCGCTCGGCTATCCGCCCGTCCTTGAGCACGATGATCTGGTCGGCCTTGCGCACAGATGAGATGCGGTGGGCGATGATAAACGTGGTGCGGCCTTTGAGCACCTGCTTGAGCGCCTTTTGGATTTCGGCCTCGGTTTCCATGTCCACGGCGGAGGTTGCGTCGTCCAGCACGAGGATGGACGGATCGTACAGAATAGCGCGCGCCAGCGCGATGCGCTGCTTCTGCCCGCCGGACAGGCCCATGCCACGCTCGCCGATCACGGTTTCGTAGCCCTGCGGGGATTCCAGAATAAAGTCCTCCGCCTGTGCCGCGCGCGCGGCGGCCTCCACCTCCGCCTGTGTGGCGTCCGGCCGGCCGAAGCGGATGTTGTTGGCAATGGTTTCGGAAAACAGAAAGGTTTCCTGCATCACGATGCCGATGCCCCGGCGCAGTTCCTGCAGGTTTTGCTTGCGCACGTCCACGCCGTCCACCAGCAGGCTGCCCTTGACCACATCGTAATAGCGCCCCAGCAGCGTGATCAGTGAGGTTTTGCCCATGCCGGTGGCGCCCATTACGGCGATTACCTGCCCGGGCTGCACGTGCAGGTCGATATCGTCCAGCACGGTATTTTTGTCGTATTTGAATGTCACGTGGTCAAAGTCCACGCGACCCTCGCGCTTTTCGGGCGCTGCGGGTTTTTGCGGGCTCTTGATCCGCGAGCCGAAGTCCATGTAATAGATCAGCTTTTCGGAGGACACAATGCCGTTGGTCGCCATGTTGACGAACGAGGCCACCTGCCGCATAGGCGCGATCAGCATCCACACAAAGCCCGTAGCGCCGACCAGCGTGCCGATGTCCAGCATCCCGCGGGCGACCATCAGCGCGCCCGATACCATCAGTACGGGGATGGCAAGGCGGGCGATGGTGTCCAGCAGCGGATAATAGGTGCTCCAGATGCGCGTGACGCGCAGGTAGTTTTCCAGCACCTGTCCGTTGTCGCGGGCAAAGGCCTGCTCCTCGTAATCCTCGCGGGCAAAGGCTTTCACCAGCCGCACGCCGGCAATGTTTTCCTGCGTGCGGGTGTTGAGCACGGCGTTTTGCTCGCGTACGGCGGTGTGCGCAGGACGGATGTAATGGTGCAGCCGCCACGCCACCACGGCGATCAGCGGGCAGAAGCACACCATGATCAGCGTCAGCCGCCAGGACATCAGGGCCATGCCGACCAGCGACATCACAAACATCATCGAGCTTTCGATGATGCCCAGCACGCCGTTGACGATCAGCATGCGCACCCCTTCGATATCGCCCGTCATGCGGCTCATGATCTCGCCGATGTGGGTGCTGTCGTAAAAGGAGTAGGGCAGCTCCTGCATGTGGTTGTAAATCCCGGTGCGCAGATCGTACACCACGGATTGGGATACATCTTCTATCAGCATACCGCGCTTATAGGTCATCACGCTGCGCACGGCGGTGATCAGCACCAGCGCGGCGCACAGCTTCAGCAAAAGCGGCATATTGCGGTCGGGCAGTACATCATTCACCACGGCTTTGGTAATGTAGGGCATCACCATACGCATCGCTGTCAGCAGTGTTACCAACACGATGCAAACGATCAATTTGCCGCGGTATGGCTTCAGCCATCCAAGAATTCTTCGGAAGGTATTCATATAATGCCTCCGGTGCACAGGCCGAAAAGGCGCTGGTTTGTAGGTGCTACCATACACCCATTTAT
>DAOPIR010000167.1:0-6535 GCA_035399245.1 Candidatus Limiplasma sp. | reverse complement strand
ACTGCTTGCAATCTTCTTTGACACAACGACATCCGAGGACGCGACGATAGAGGCGATTCAGCAAATCCGCGCCTTGTCGGGCAAGCAGTGCTATCTGTCCGGCTTATCGGCACTGGTAACCGATCTAAAGGCGCTGGCCGAAAAACAGGAGCCGGTGTATGTGACCGTGGCGGTGATCTGCGCATGCGCGGCTATGATGCTGTTTATGGATTCGTGGCTGGTTCCGTTCATATTCCTGGCAAGCATCGGCATTGCGATATTGTACAACATGGGATCCAACTTCTTTTTGGGAGAAATATCCTATATTACCAAGGCACTGGCGGCGGTACTGCAGCTGGCCGTAACGATGGACTACTCCATCTTCCTGTGGCACAGCTACACCGAAGAAAAGGAGAAGGCGGAAGATAAGAAGGAAGCCATGGCCAAAGCGGTTTCGTCTACCCTGACGGCAGTATCGGGCAGCTCGCTCACAACAATCGCGGGCTTCCTGGCGATGTGCTTTATGACCTATACGATGGGCACGGATCTGGGCGTTGTGATGGCAAAGGGCGTACTGCTTGGCGTTATCTGCAGCGTAACGGTGCTGCCCGCGATGATCCTCTGCCTGGATAGATCGCTGGAAAGAACCAAGCATAAGCCGTTGATCCGCCGTATGGATAAATTCGCGGCGTTTGTGACCAAGCACGCCTGGGTATTCATCATGGTTTTTGTGCTGCTGGCCGTGCCCGCGTGGTACGGATACAACAACACGGAGCTGTCGTATGATTTTACCTCGGTTTTTACAGGCGACAATACGGGCTTTGATCCCGACGACGTGCAGTTTCTGGAGGCGGAGGAAAAGCTGGCCGATGATTTCGGCGTTGCCTCGACACATATGATCCTTTGCGACGCGGACATGCCGTCCAGCGATGCGTCCGCGATGCTTGGCGAGATCGAAGATCTGGACGGCGTGACCAATGTGCTGGGCCTGAACTCCGTGCTGGGCAATGATATCCCCAAGGAAATGCTGCCCGACGCGCTGCTGGATGAGCTGGAAAGCGGAGGATATCAGCTGATTTTGATCAACTCCGCGTATGAACCGTCTACCGACGAGGTGAACGCGCAGGTGGAAACTATCAACGCGATCCTGAAACGGTATGACGAAGGCGGCATGCTGATCGGCGAAGCGCCGCTGACCAAAGATCTGATCAGCGTAACCGATACGGACTTCCGCGTGGTCAGCATCGCTTCCATCCTGATGGTGTTTGCGATCATCCTGCTGGTGATGAAGTCGCTCACGCTGCCGGTTATCCTTGTGGCGGTGATTGAGCTGGCCATCTGCATCAACCTGGGCATCCCGTACTATATGGAGAAATCGCTGCTGTTTCTGGCGCCGATCATCATCAGCACCATACAGCTTGGCTCCACGGTGGACTATGCGATTTTGCTGACGACGCGCTATAAGCGCGAGCGCATGGAAGGGATGGAAAAGCATGAGGCCGTAACCACGGCTCTGGCGACGTCCATTCCGTCTATTCTGGTCAGCGCACTGTGCTTTTTCGCGGCCACGTTCGGCGTGTCGCTGTACTCGGATATCAATGTGATCAGCAGCATGTGCACGCTTCTGTCGCGCGGAGCGCTGATCAGCCTGGCGTCGGTCGTGTTTGTACTGCCCGCGCTGCTGACGTGGCTAGATGGCCTTGTGATCCATACGACCCTGGATATGAAGCGGAAATGCACGCCGGCAAAGCGGCAATAAGGAGGATGATTATTTTGAAGAAGTTGAAGAATATACTCGCGTTGGTACTGGCTGTGGCACTGCTGCTGACAGGCGGCATGGCGGCCAGTGCGCAGGAAGAGGAACAGTCGCTGGAGGATATGCTCAAAAGCATTGTAACGGTTGACGACAGCGACCGGACGATCGATAAAGCGGAAACGGTGTATGTAATTGCCGCGCCCGACGGAACAGCTGATCAGGTCATCGTTTCGGAATGGCTGAAAAATCCGGAAAATGCCGAAACGATTTCGGATGCTACCCAGTTGCAGGATATCGAAAACACCAACGGCTATGAAACCTATGCAATTGGCGATGAGCAGCTGACCTGGGCCGCAAACGGCGGTGATATCCATTATCAGGGCACAACGGACAGTGAACTGCCGGTAACGGTGAAGATTACCTATTATTTAGACGGCACAGAGACGGCACCAGAAAACATGGCCGGCCAAAGCGGGCATGTAACGATCCGCTTTGATTACACGAATCGGACGAAAACCGCCGTTATGATCAATGGAGAGCAAGCGGATATTTCCGTTGCGTTTCTGCTGGTGAGCGGACTGACGCTAAGCAACGATGCGTTTTCCAATGTAACGGTTTCCAGCGGTACCGTGTATAACGACGGGAGCCGTAGCATCGTGATGGGGTATGCGCTGCCAGGACTTGCGCAGAGCCTGGCATTGGATGAAAGCGAGTATACCATTCCGGATTATGTGGAAATTGAAGCGGACACGACGGATTTTGCACTGTCGGCGACGCTTACCGTGGCGATAAACGGCATGCTTGGCGGTCTGTCCTTTGACGAAAGCGGCTTTACCGATTGGAATACCGAGCTGACAAACTTTGCGGATGCCGCGTCGCTGGTAACGGACGGCACGGCGGAGCTCTCCACCGGAGCCGGAGACCTGGCAGACGGGCTGGGCACCATCTCCGCAAACAGCGCCGCGCTGACCGATGGGGCGCAGACCGTGTTCAATTCCCTTACGGAAGCGGCGCAGGAACAGCTCAACACCGCGCTTACGGCGGCGGGCTATGATATCACGGTTTCGCTGACGCCGGACACGTATAGCGATGCGCTGGCTGCCTTGCTGGATACGCTGCAGGCCGCGGCCTTGTCACAGGCCAACGATACGGCGGAGGAACAGGTGCGCGCTGCCGTAACGCAGCAGGTTTCAGCACAGGTAACGCAGCAGGTAACCGATACCGTAAATGCGCAGGTAGAACAGCAGGTAACCGAGCAGGTTACGGCGGCGCTTACAGCCAAAGGCTATACGCAGGATCAGGCGGCAGCTTATCTGCAAACCGAGGATGGTCAGGCGCTGCTTAGCTCGTCTATCGAGGAGCAGACCGCTTCGCAGACGGTGCAGCAGACGATCAGCACCTATGCCGATCAGCAGATGGCCTCCGATGATGTGCTGACGACGATCGAAGCCTATGTCGCCCGGCAGATGGAAACGGACGAGGTGCAGACGCAGATTAGCGCGGCTGTTGCCCAGGGGCTTGCCCAGAGTGAATCCTATCAATCCATCCTGGCATTGGAGGCGCAGTTGGACGGGTTTGCCACGTTCTATAGCGGACTTACCGCCTATACCAACGGCGTAGATTCCGCCTATGCCGGCGCACAGGAGCTAGCGGCGGGCGCGCAGACATTAGCCGATAAGGTACAGGAATTCTATGATGAAGGCGTGGAAAAGCTGGTTGAGGCGCTGCAGATCGATTGCGGCGATACGTTGGACCGTTTGCAGGCGATCGCGGACGCCGACCAGGCGTACCAGAGCTTTGGCGGCATTGCGCAAGGCAGCATCGGCAGCGTGAAGTTCATCTGGAGAACAGACGGCATTTAGCAGTATTACGGAATAATGCCATCTGCCCTAAACAACCGTAAATAAAAGCGTACCCGGCATGTTCTATTATGCCGGGTACGTGTATGTGTATTTTTTTGAACCGGAGCGTTACTTCCGCATAACGGTTTCGATATCCTCGATGGATTTTGGTACGCAGGCGGTCAGGTTTTCACAGCCGGTTTCGGTAACCAGACAGTTGTCCTCCACACGGAATCCGATGCCCCAGGCCTCACAGTAAATACCGATATCCACGCAGAATACCATGCCCGGGGAGACGGGACGGGTCATATCCACGATGTCGTGGGTATCCCAGCCGATGTGATGCGCACCGCCGTGCCACATATAGGTTCCGATATCGTCATAGGTCTTGCACAGCCCGATATCGCGGAGCTGCTCATAGTTGTATTCCCGTGCCAGCCGGTCCACATCCGCCATAGGCATGCCCGGCTTGATGGTATCGAACATGTGCAGCGATGTGTTGTATGCGCAGGTATAAAGCAAGCGCTGCTTTTCACTGAACCGGCCGTTGCACGGCCAGCCGCGGGAGACGTCGTTGACAAGATGGTCATATTTGGCGCCGACATCGTTAAGGATCATATCGCCGTCCTGTGCCTGCCCGCGATAATCGTAGTAATGGATGCAGAAGTTGTTCTGTCCGGCGGAGATGATGGAGGGGAATGCGGACTCCAACACGCCGTTGCTTGTCAGTACCCGATCAAACTCTGCCTTATACTCATATTCGTACATACCGGGCTTGGAGGCCTTCATCATGGCGGCGATGCCGTCGCGGGTGATGAGCGCCGCTTTGCGGATGGCGTCAATTTCGCACGGCTGTTTAATGGTGCGCTGCGCGCGCAGCTGCGGCAGAATGTTGTGCAGTTTCAGATAAGGATAGTCTTTTTGCAGCTGCCGCGCAAAGCGGTGAGCCTCCGCGTCCTGGTCATCCGGCGCATTTTTATACAGGTCAAGCGCAACGGTATCGAAATTGCCGGATGCAATCAGCCGCTGCAGCGTCGGCTGGAAAGTCTCTACAAATTGGATATCGCTGATGCCGGAGGTGACCTCGGCTTCCGCCGGCTTTACACGGCGGCCCGTCCATCGCTCTTTCAGGGCGTCCGGCGGGGCGATAAACAAGGTTTCCTGCACCTTGCCGCCGCTTTTTTGGATAAGAAGCAAAAAGCCTTCCCGATCCAGTCCGGTCAGGTAAACAAAGTTCCGGCTGGCGTATAGCGGATAAAATTCATCCGCCGTTTTACGCAGTGCCTTGCCGGAAAACAGGATGAGCAGGGTGCCGTCCGCAAGCGAAGCGCCCAGGGTTTGGCGATTGCCGGTATAAAAGGAAGCATGCAAAGGATATCCCTCCCAATCAATTGCATCAGCCGCGGAAGTCCTGTTCCGTACGGTCGATGATTTCGTTTTGCAAAGAACGGCTCAGGTTGCGGAAATGATCGCTGTAGCCCGCCACGCGCACGATCAGATCCGGATAGTCGTACGGATTATCCCGCGCGTTGACCAGCGTCTGCCGGTCAATGACATTGAACTGCACATGGTGCCCATCCATGGTGAAATAGGTGCGGATCAGGTTGGCAAACTGTGTCAGGCCGTTTTGCCCGGCCAGCACCTCCGGCGTAAACTTCTGGTTGAGCAGTGTGCCGCCGGTGGTCAGCTGATCCATCTTTGCACAGGAGTGCAGTACGGCGGTTGGTCCGTTGTGGTCGGCGCCGCCGGCGGGACTGATGCCTTCGGATACCGGCTTGCCGGCCAGCCGGCCATCGGCGCTGGCACCCATGACCTCGCCAAAATAAATGTGGCAGGTGGTGGGCAGCATGTTGATTCGCCATGTTCCGCCGCGCGTGTTGGGGCGGCCGGTGACGATATCGTGATATGCGGTAAAAGCGCGCTGCATGATAGCGTCTGGATACTCATCATCGTTACCGTACTTGGGTGTATGGTCGCGCACAGCGGAAAACACCTGCGGGTAACCCTGAAAATCAGCCGCGAGCGCCTGCATCAGCGTATCCATAGGGAAACGCTTTTTATCGTATACATTATAGCGGATGGCTGTCAGCGAATCGGTGACGGTGGCGATGCCCACGCCTTGCAGATAGCTGGTATTGTATCGCGCACCACCGGCATTGTAGTCCTGCCCTTTTGTGACGCAGTCGTTCGTGATTACGGAAAGGAAGGGGACCGGCAGGTGTTGTGCATACAGCTGCTCGATCAGGTTGCTGCCGCGAACCTTGACATCGACAAAATATCCGATCTGCTTGCGATAGGCGTCAAAGAGCATATCGAAGCTTTCAAAATCCGTGGCATACCCCAGCGACAGGCCCATAGCGCGACCGGTTACGGGATCGCGTCCGTTGTTGAGGGTGATTTCCAGGATTTTCGGCAGGTTGAAATAGCCGGTGAGGATGTAGGCCTCGTTGCCGAACGCGCCGGTTTCCACACAGCCGCTGGTGCCGCCCAGCCGTGCGTCGGCAAGGCTCTTGCCGGCATTAACAAGCTCCGCGACGATGGCTTCGGTATTGTAGAAAGCGGGCTGCCCCCAGCCCTTGCGTGAAATTTCACAGGCGCGTTCTAAAAAGCGCCTGGGTGTTTTGCGGCTGATTTGTACATTGGAGCTGGGCTGCAGCAGCTGCATATCGTCCATACAATCTAAAATCAGGTAACTGACTTCGTTTACGCCGTCCTGCCCGTCGGGGCGGATACCGCCGGTATTGATATTGGCAAAATCCGTATAGGTGCCGCTTTCGCGCAGGGTAACGCCCACCTTGGGGGGCGCCGGCTGATTGTTGAACTTGATCCAAAGGCATTCCAGCAGTTCCAGCGCATCCTCCCGGGTCATGCTGCCGGCATCCAGGTCGGCCTCGTAAAACAGGTTGAGGTGCTGGTCCAGACGGCCGGGGCTGTAAGCGTCCCACGGGTTGATCTCGGT
>DAOPIR010000166.1:0-6552 GCA_035399245.1 Candidatus Limiplasma sp. | reverse complement strand
CTCCCTGTAACCCGATAGCATCGGATGCAGGGAGTTTGTTGGGAAACTCCTTTTGGCTTGTCGCCTGCGCCGCGGTGCGGGCACCCGTACCGCTGTGTACGCTCCACCTGTGCTACGCATGGCTTTGCGGAAATGAGACATTCTAAATAAGCTGTGATCCCAATGTATGCGTTGGGATCATTAATATGATAGCCATCGTAACGCTTCCCATATTACAGCGTATCGATAAAACGCAAAAACGCCTGCCGGCCGGGTTTGTCGTGCTGGAATACACCGCAGTTTTCCAACACATGGCAGAACACATGCCCGACTTCCGTTTGCAGCAGGGTATTAAGCGCTGGTTCGGTCATTTGCTCTGCCGGCGTGCCCATGGCGCGCGCTTTTTGCATAACCTCTTCCACCCAGGCCGCATGCATGGCGATGGGGCAGGGCTTGTGCTGCCGGATGGCCGTATTGATATCCGCAAGCTCCCGGCGCAGCCGCGCAGGCAGGATGGCCAAGCCCATCACTTCGATCAGGCCGATGTTTTCCTTTTTGATATGATGGTACTCCTGATGCGGATGGAAGATACCCAGCGGGTGTTCGGCCGAGGTGCGGTTATTGCGCAGCACCAGATCTATCTCGTACTGCCCGTTGCGGAAACGGGCGATCGGCGTAATGGTGTTGTGCGGCGCAGCGCCGCTGTATGCCAGGATGCCGACGGTGTCGTCGCTGTATTCGCGCCAGACGGCCAGCACGCGCGACGCTGCGGCGGTGAGGTCGGCCGAATCCTTTCCCCGCAGGCGGAGAACCGACAACGGCCAGCGTACGATGCCGGCTGTAATATCAGGATAATCCCGCAGGCTGACCGGCTGTTCAACCGGTGCTTTTGCCATGGGAAAGCTGTAATTACCTCCCTGAAAATGCTCGTGGGAAAGGATACTGCCGCCTACGATGGGCAGGTCTGCGTTGGAGCCGATGATAAAGTGCGGAAACTGCCTTAGAAAATCAAACAGCAACGTAAAGGTACGCGGCTCGATCACCATGGGCACATGCCGCGTATTCAGCACGATGCAATGCTGATGATAGTATACATACGGTGAATACTGGAATCCCCACGCCTCCCCGGCAAGCGTCAGGGGAATGATGCGGTGGTTCTGGCGCGCGGGGAAATCCGTACGGCCGGCATAGCCTTCGGTTTGGGGGCACAGCAAGCAGCGCGGATAGCCCTGCGAGGGCAGCTTTTTAGCGGCGGCGATGTCACGGGGGTCCTTTTCGGGCTTGCTCATATTAATGCTGATATCCAACGCACCGTATTGTGTGTCGCATTTCCAGCGGATATCCCGCGCGATGCGGTCAGTACGGATGTAGTTTACATCACGGCTGAACTGATAAAAGGTGTCGGTAGCCTGTGCGGGGCTGACGGTGTACGCCTCCTCAAAGCGTGCGATCACAGCCGAAGGCGGCGGTGTGAGCGCACCCATCAGCCTGGTGTCCAGAAGGTCACGGCTGCCCTGGGTGTCCACAATCAAGCCCCGTTCACAGGCGTTCGAAACCAGAAGTTGTAGCAGCTCATGCAGGGAGCGATCGGGCACCGGTTCGGCACTTTCGCTTTGGCAGCCGGGCAGCTTTAGAATTTCCAGAAGACGGTTGCGGGTGTAAATAGCATCGCTTTTGGCAATCAGCTGCTTTGCAATGCCGTATTGTACCAGTTGTTCAATCGCGTCATATACCATGCGGCGGTTCCTCCGATTTATTTACTGGGTATTGCCGTGCTATCTGCGCAGCAGGTACAGCTTTGCGCCGTGCGGGGGCAGATCGGCGGCGATGCTGGCTGTGATTTTAACGGTCTCATCTGTCCACAGTTCTGTGACGGAAGAGACGGACGCAAGATCGAGATCCGCAAGGGACTGCACCACGACGGCTGTCGTATCGGCCAGATTGAACAGCGCCAGGTAGCTGCCGGTACCGTCCTTGCGCGGCGCGATCCATGCGGCTTTGTCCTCCGTGGTATAAAGCGGATGGGCGCAATGGCTGGCGGTGAGGATGTCCAACACGGCACGGTTGGTCAGAAGCCGCAGCGTAAAATCGTCAAACTTCGTCATTTCGCCCCCGATCATCAGCGGCGAGCGCATTATGCACCATAACGTCAGCATGGTTGTCTGCTCCGCCTGGGTGAAACGGGTAGTGCTATCGGGCAAATCACATTGCCGCATCGCGCCGACCGGCAGCATGTCGGCATCCGGCCAATGTCCGGCGCCGCTGTGGATGCACCATGCCGCGGCACGCTCAAACATCGCCTTGAGCAGCTCCCAGTCATCCCAGAAATCATCGGTAATCCGCCACATGTTGCTGTGCTGCTTCAGGTGTTCCGCGTAGGCCAGCGGCGCGGGCCCGGGCGAAAGGCTGAGCACGATATCCCGCCCGCAGCCACGGCATGCGGCGGAAAGGATCTCCAGTTCACGCTTGCAGTGCGGATATTCCCGCGCGATATCGTCCACCTTAACAAAATCTACGCCCCATTGGGCATAAAGGGCAAAAATACTGTCGTAATAGGCCTTCGCTTCGGGAAGATCGGCACGCAATCCATACATATCGGGGTTCCAGGTGCAGATGGAGTTCGGATTGGCAATCTCGGCACAGTTGATATCGGCGTTTTGGACAGGCAAACGGTAATGCGCCGCTAAACGGGGCATGCCGCGCATGATGTGGATGCCGAACTTCAGCCCCAGCCCATGCACATAGTCGGCCAGCGGCTGAAAACCCTTGCCGTCTTTGGCACTGGGAAACCGGTTTTCAGCAGGTGTCAGCCGCCCGTAGCCGTCCATCGTTAAAGGGGCAAACGGTTCGTAGGCATAGCTGTCGGCGGTGCGCTGATACCACTGGATATCCACCACAATCGTATCCCATCCATAGGCTTTCAGATGCGCTGCCATATAATCGGCATTTTGCCGCACGGTTGCCTCGTCTACGGAAGCACCGTAGCAATCCCAGCTGTTCCAACCCATCGGGGGTGTTTGTGCAATCATCGCGCTATCCCTTCCCCAAAATAAAAATGCCCATGTAAGCTTTACCCAGTATAGCATTGCCAACAGCGGGCCGCAAGCGTTTATCGGCGCAGCGGATGTGCGAATACTTTTTCGGTTGACAGTAAAAAAGCATTGTTGTATGGTGGGTAAAAGTCAAATTCATGGAAAACAGGAGAGCAATTCAATGGATACATTAACCGATTTTCAAATGGGGCAGGGATTTCTGAAACGGCTCGAAAATGTGACGATTGAGGAAATGATACCCTATCAGCAAAAAGCGCTGTATGACGAAATTGACGGTGCTGAAAAAAGCCACGCGATTGAGAACTTCCGCCTTGCTGCGCAGATGGTGAAAACAGGCCGGTGCGACAGCGAATTTTACGGCATGGTGTTTCAGGACAGCGATGTGGGCAAATGGCTGGAAGCGGCGGCATACGCTCTGCGGATACGGCCAAACGCCGCGTTGGAGGCGCGCGTAAAGGAAGTCGTCACCCTGATCGAAAGCGCACAGCAGGAGGACGGCTACCTGAACACCTACTTTACCGTAAAGGAGCCCGGCAAACGCTGGACGAACCTGCGCGAAGCACATGAGCTGTACTGCGCGGGGCACCTGACGGAAGCGGCGGTTGCGCTTGCGGAGTGTACAGGTGACAAACAGCTGCTGCGGGTGATGTGCCGCATGGCGGACCATATGATCGGCCACTTTCAGGGAGAGTATCAAAAGGCGTTTCCCGGTCATCCCGAGGTGGAACTGGCGCTGGTGCGGCTGTACCGCTGCACGGGTGAGGAACGGTATCTGAACCTTGCCAAGCAGTTTGTGGACGCGCGCGGATGCAGCAATTATTTTCAATGGGAACTGGACCGGAAGCCGTCGACAATCTGGAGCAAAGAGGTCGGGGACCTGGAGTACTCGCAGTCCCATTTGCCTGTACGCGAGCAAAAGGACGCCGTAGGGCACGCGGTGCGTGCGGTGTACCTGTATTCCGCCATGGCGGACCTTGCCAAGGAAACCGGTGACGCTTCGCTTACGGACGCCTGCAAAGCGCTTTGGCAAAGCATTACCCAGCGCAGGATGTACTGCACCGGCGGTATCGGATCCACGACCATCGGTGAAGCGTTTACTAAGGATTACGATTTGCCCAACGACACCGCGTATACGGAAACCTGCGCGGCAATCGGGCTGGTCTTCTTTGCGCGCAGAATGCTGGAACTGGAAAAGGACGGGCGGTATGCCGATACCATGGAACGCGCGCTGTATAACGGCGTAGCGTCGGGTGTGCAGCTGGACGGCAAGTCGTTTTTCTATGTGAATCCGCTGGAAGCGATCCCCGGGATCTCGGGCGAAGCACCTACCCACCGCCATGCGCTTCCACAGCGTGCCAAATGGTTTATGTGCGCCTGCTGCCCGCCAAACGCTGCCAGGCTGTTTACCTCGCTGGGCCGGTATGCGTGGGGCGTAGAGGAGAATAGGGTGTATTCATACCTGTTTGCCGCGGGCGTGCTGGATCTCACAGCGTCGCACGGCGTAAAGATCAAGCTGGAAACCGCATATCCCGTCAAGGATACGCTAACCTATACGATAGAAGCACAGCCGGGCCGCAGCATCGGCTTGGCGGTCAGGCTGCCGCAATGGAGCAAAAAGCGTAGTGTGACGCTCAACGGCAATGCCGCCTCTTATGAAGAAAAAACCGGATTTGCCATCCTGCAAAACCTGCACGACGGGGATACCGTGACCGTAACGCTGGATCTGCAGCCGCGCCGTGTGTATCCGTCGCCAAAAATCGCGGATGATTCGGGTAAGGTGGCATTGATGCGCGGGCCGCTGGTGTACTGTGCGGAGGGCGTGGATAATCAGAAAAATGTACTGGGCCTGTCGGTCAGCCGCACGGCTCCCATCCAGCTGCTGCCGGAGGATACGATCGCCGGCGTGCCCATGCTGCGTGTCAAAGGCACGCGAACACTGGACAGTGGAGAATTGTATTCGCTCAATCCGCCGCAAACCGCCGCCTGTGAGGTTACGTATATTCCGTATTTTGCCTGGGCAAACCGCGGGCTGACGCAGATGCGTTGTTTTATACCGGAAAGAGACTGAAAAAACGTCGCTTGTTACTGCAAGCAGGAAATCGAGCAGGAGAAGTAAACGTTTACAGACGTCCAGTTATGCTGTATAATAAGCGTAACATTCGGTTTCACGAATCGCCGGAATTCTTAATTTGAGAGCATTTGAGGTAAATACGATGTACTACTATCATGAGAATCCCCAAACGCTGCATGTGAATACCCTGCCGGTGCGCGCCTATTTTATCCCGTATCGGGAGGAACAAAACGCGCTTCGGGGAGAACGGAAAGAATCAAAGAGCGCTACGTTTTTGGACGGTATTTGGGATTTTGCGTACTATCCTTCATGGGCAGCGATGCCGGACAAAGCCGGCTATCCGGATCAAATTCCGGTTCCCTCGGTATGGCAGACACAGGGATATGATCAGCACCAGTATACCAACGTCCGCTATCCGTTTCCCTTCGATCCGCCGTATGTGCCCACGGATAACCCGGCAGGCACCTACAAGAAAACGTTTACACTTCAAAAACGTAAAAACATGGACTATCACCTGCAATTTGAGGGTGTGGATAGCTGCCTGTACCTGTTTGTAAACGGCACGTTTGCAGGGTTTTCGCAGGTTTCGCATTCCACCAGCGCGTTTGATATTACCAAGCTGCTTGTAAACGGGGAAAACACGCTGGAAGTGCAGGTGCTCAAGTGGTGTTTCGGCAGTTATCTGGAGGATCAGGACAAGTTCCGCATGTCCGGCATTTTCCGTGATGTGATACTGCTGGAGCGCCCCGCAAAGCGCGTGGAAAACTTTATGGTGCATACGGCAATCGGGAAGGATGCGGCGGAGATATCCGTGCAGCTGGATACCACGGACAAGGAATTGGACCCGCTGCTGAAGCTCTACGCACCGGACGGAAGCCTGCTTTTGCAAAAGAAAGCATCGCAGGGAACCGCGTTTCAGGTGAGCCGGCCCCTGCTGTGGACGGCGGAAACGCCCTGGCTGTACACCCTGGTCCTGCAAACAGACGACGAGGTTATTGCCCAGAAGGTGGGAATCCGCGAGATCCGCGTGGAAAACGGCGTGCTGCTCCTCAACGGCAGTCCCATTAAGCTGCGCGGCGTAAACCGGCACGACAGCGATCCCGTAACGGGTTTTACCATCAGCAAAGAGCAGCTGATCCGCGATCTGCGCGTGATGAAGCGCCACAATATCAACGCGATCCGCACCAGTCATTATCCCAACGCGCCATGGATGCCGGAGCTTTGCGACCAATACGGCTTTTATCTCATTGCTGAAAGCGATATTGAGGCACACGGCGTAGTGGAGCTGTACCCCAATCGCGATATGAACCTTAAACAGCGCTTCAGCATTATTGCAGAGGATCCGATGTTTGAAAAGGCGATTCTCGACCGCGTCCAGCGCAATGTGCTGCGCGACCAAAACCACGCCTGCATTATTATGTGGTCGCTGGGCAATGAATCCGGCTATGG
>DAOPIR010000165.1:0-6629 GCA_035399245.1 Candidatus Limiplasma sp. | reverse complement strand
TGACATCAAACATGCCCACGCGTTCGCGCACGGCGTGATGCAGGAGCACCGCGCCGTGCGCGAACGCGTGGGCATGTTTGATGTCAGCCATATGGGCGAGGTGCTGTTCCGCGGCCCCGATGCCCTGGCCAACATCCAGCATCTGCTGTGCAACGATTTCGCCACCCTGCAGGATGGGCGCGTGCGCTACAGCCCCATGCTCAACCCAAAAGGAGGCGTGATTGACGACGTACTGGTCTACCGCAGGGCAGCCGACGAGTATGTAATGGTCGTCAATGCCGCTAACCGTCACAAAGACGTAAAGCATATCCTCGAAAATCAGTTTGGACAGGTGGAAATTACCGACATTTCCGACACCGTCTGCCAGATCGCCCTGCAGGGCCCGCTGGCAGAGAAGATGATGGAAACGCTGACGGATCAAATTCCGCAAAAATACTATAGCTTCCTTGATTCTGTACGCATCAGCGGGATCCGCTGCATCCTCAGCCGCACCGGCTATACCGGCGAAGACGGCTTTGAGATCTATGTCCGCGCGCAGGACGGCGAAGCGATGTTTGACCTTCTCTATGACGCGGGTAAGCCGTTTCAGCTGCAACTATGCGGGCTGGGCTGCCGCGACACGCTGCGCCTGGAAGCCGCCATGCCGCTGTACGGCCACGAGATGGACGACACCGTATCCCCGCTGGAAACCGGTCTGGGCCGCTTTGTGAAGCTCGACAAAAGTGAGTTTATCGGGCGGCAGGCCTTGATTGACGCCGGCGAACCGCAGCGTGCGCGCATCGGGTTAAGGATGATCGGACGCGGTATTGCGCGCGAGCACTATCCCGTGCTGTGCGAGGGCAAGGAAATCGGCTTTACCACCAGCGGAACCCACTGCCCCACCGTGGGCCCCGTGGCCATGGCACTGGTGCAGTCCGCTTATCAGGAACCCGGAAAAACCCTGCAGGTAATCATCCGCGGCAACCCCGTGGATGCGGAGGTCGTATCCCTGCCATTTTACAAAAGATCGTAGGAGGACACAGATATGGAAACCAAATCAGGATTGTTTTATGCCAAAAGCCACGAATGGGTACAGTTTCTGGATGACACCACGGCGCTTGTGGGGATTTCCGATCATGCGCAGCACGAGCTGGGCGATCTGGTATTTGTCAATCTGCCGGAAGCCGGCGATGTGCTGACGGCCGGCGAAATGTTTGCCGATGTGGAAAGCGTTAAGGCTGTCAGCGATGTATATGCACCGGTCAGCGGTACCGTAGCCGAGATCAACGAAACGCTGCTGGACGAGCCTGAGACAATCAACCAGTCGGCCTATGACGCATGGTTTGTCAAGGTGGAAAACATCACCGAGCGCGGCGAACTGATGGACGAAGACGAATATATCGCCTATTGCGAGACATTGTAAGAGGAGCACCATGAGTCAATATACACCGCATACCCAAACGGAAACCCGGGATATGCTGGCGGCACTCGGACTGGCCTCTGCCGACGAGCTGTTTGCCGATGTCCCGCAAAGTGTGCGCCTGCCAAAGGAAGCGCTCACGCACGCCGGTCTGACCCAGATGGAAACCCTGCAGGCCATCGAATCTCTCGCCGCACAAAACAAGCAGTACACGCTTACGCTGCGCGGCGCGGGCTGCTACGATCATTTCATTCCGCCCATCGTGCCCCAGCTTGCCAACAAAAAGGAGTTCCTGTCTGCCTACACGCCCTATCAGGCGGAGCTTTCGCAGGGAATCCTGCAATCGATCTTTGAGTATCAGACGCTGATCTGCGAGCTGACAGGCATGGACGTGTCCAACGCGGGCGTGTACGATTTTGCCACCGCCGCCGCCGAAAGCGCGGTCATGTGCCGCGACCGCAAGCGCACTGTGGCGCTCGTCAGCGCCACCGCGCACCCCGATGCCCTCGCCGTGATGCAGACCTATGGCTTTGGCACCGGCACGGAGGTGCGTGTTGTGCCGTGCAAGAACGGGCATACTGATCTTGACGCGCTGCAAACCATGCTCACCGACGACGCTGCCAGCCTGTACATCCAGCAGCCGAACTACTTTGGCATGCTGGAGGATGTTCCCGCACTGTTCGGTGCTGCCAAGGCGGCGGGCGTGAAGTGCATCCTCGGCGCGAATCCGATGACGCTTGCGCTGCTGCCGGACGGTAAAACGCTTGGCGCGGACATCGTGTGCGGCGACATGCAGCCGTTCGGGCTGCCGATGGCGTTTGGCGGGCCGCATGCCGGCTTTATGACCTGTACCCAGGCGCTGATGCGCCGGCTGCCGGGCCGCATCGTGGGCCAGACGGCCGATGCTCAGGGCCGCCGTGCTTTTGTGCTTACCCTGCAGGCACGCGAGCAGCACATCCGCCGCGAAAAGGCGGCCTCCAACATCTGCACCAACCACGCGCACAGCACGTTGACCGCATCCATCTATCTTACCTATATGGGGTTGCGCGGCATTACCGCCGTAGCGGAAAGCTGTGTGAGCAAGGCGCATTATTTTGCCGACGCCCTGTGCAAAACCGACGGCGTTTCCCTGCGCTATCGCGGCGAGTTTTTTCATGAATTTGTTACCGATCTGCCTGATCCCGCCGCTGTGGAAGCGGCGCTGGATACGCAAGGAATTTTGAGCGGCCTGCCCGTGGAGGGCGGCATGCTCTGGTGCGTAACCGAAAAGGCAAGCAAGGCGCAGCTGGATAGCGCCGTAAAACTCGTCGGGGAGGTGTGTGCCCATGTCTAAGGAAAGCGTATTGAGTTTTGAAAAAAGCCGCCCGGGACGCGGTACCGCCGTCATTCCCGCGCCCGATGTGCCCGTGTATACCCTGCCGGTCAAGCGCTCGACGCCGCCGGTGTTGCCCGAAATGGCCGAGTGCGACGTAGATCGCCATTACACGGAGCTGGCGCAGAAAACCTTCGGTGTCAACTGCGGATTCTATCCGCTGGGCAGCTGCACCATGAAGTACAATCCCGCCGTTAACGAAGCCGCTGCCGCGCTGCCCGCCTTCCAAAACGCGCATCCGCTGGCGCCTAAGCAGGCCGTGGAAGGTTCGTACAAGGTGATGGAAGAATTAAAGCAGGGCCTGTGCCGCATCACCGGCATGGACGCGTTCACCCTCCAGCCCGCCGCCGGCGCGCACGGGGAGCTGACCGGCATGCTGCTGATCAAGGCATATTTGGAAAGCAAAGGCGAACCGCACCGTACCAAGATGATCGTACCCGACAGCGCCCACGGCACCAATCCCGCCAGTGCGGCCATGGCCGGCTTTGACGTCGTCAGCGTCAAGAGCCGCGCAGACGGCTGTGTGGATCTGGAGGCGCTGGACGCCCTGCTTTCGGATGATGTTGCGGGCATGATGATGACCAATCCGAATACTTTAGGCTTGTTTGAAAAGGATATTTTGCTCATCAGCGAGAAAATACATAAAGCAGGCGGCTTGATGTATTACGACGGCGCAAACCTTAACGCTATACTGGGGATTACCCGTCCCGGGGACATGGGCTTTGACGTGGTGCACTTAAACCTGCACAAGACCTTTTCTACCCCGCACGGCGGCGGCGGTCCCGGCGCGGGGCCCGTGGGCGTTAAGGCCTGCCTGATGCCCTTCCTGCCCGGCACGCGGAGCCTTGGCGAAGTAACCAAGCTGCAGCTCAAGGCCTTTCATGGCAACTTCGCCGTGATGGTTAAGGCGCTTGCCTACATCAAGGCGCTCGGCGACGAGGGCCTGCGGGATGTAGCGGAGCATGCCGTACTCAACGCCAACTATCTTAAGCACCGCTTGACCGCCGCAGGCTACACCGCGGCTATTGACCGGATCTGCATGCACGAGTTTGTGCTCACGCTGGAAGCCATCAAAACCGAATTCGGCGTGCGCGCGCTGGATGTAGCCAAACGGATGATCGATTACGGCATCCATCCGCCCACGATGTATTTCCCGCTGATTGTAGATGAAGCCCTGATGTTTGAACCTACCGAGACCGAGAACCGCGAAACGCTGGATCAAGCCGCCGATGCTTTAGCCGCTATTTTGGCGGAGGTTCGGCGCGATCCCCAGTCGCTTTCCGCCGCGCCGCACCATGCCGTAATCGCAAGGCCGGACGAGGTGAAGGCGGCACGCACGCCCGTGCTTCGCTGGCACGCGGTGGCCGATACGCAATAATTACAGAGGTGCAAGTTCCATGATCCGACGAACGGCCTGCATTATCGCCCGCGGCACAGACCCATATCGCAACCTTGCTATCGAAAAGCAGCTTTTGGATACCTTGCCGGAAGAGACAGCGATTTTATATCTTTGGCAGAATGCGCATACCATCGTTTGCGGACGTAACCAAAACCCCTGGTATGAGTGCCGTGTGAAAGATTTTATGGCCGACGGCGGACGGATCGCTAAGCGGCTGAGCGGCGGCGGCACGGTGTACCACGATATGGGAAACCTCAACTTCACGTTTCTGGTGCCCCGAAGCTCGTTTGATATTCCCAAGCAGCTTTCCGTCATCCAGGCGGCTGTCGCCTCCTTCGGCCTGCGCGCCGTGCGCAGCGGACGCAACGATCTGGAGATCGGCGGGCGCAAGTTTTCCGGCAACGCGTTCTATACCTCCGGCCAGAACGCCTATCATCACGGCACGCTGCTGGTCAACGCCGATAAAGACATCATGGCCCGCTATCTGCTGGCCGACCAGACCAAGCTGCAAAACCGCGGCGTGAAAAGCGTGCCCGCACGCGTGATCAACCTGCAGTCCCTTTCGTCCGATATTACGGTCGAAAGCCTGCAAAGCGCACTGTTCCGCGCGTTTGCCAAGGTGTATGTGCAAAAGCCCACCCTGCTGGATGAAAAGATGATGGACCAACCGACGCTGGAAAAGCTGACCGAGCAATACCGCAACCCCGCATGGATCTTCCCGCGCGAGGTGCCCTACACCTTTACGGTGAAGGAGCGCTTTCCGTGGGGCGGGATCACCGTAAATCTGCTGGTGGAAGACGGCATGATCCGCGAAGCCAAGTTTTTCACCGATGCGATGGACGCGGGGCTGTTTTCAGTGCTGGAGCAATCGCTGATCGGTTCGCCGTCGCTGGTTTCCTCCATCACCGGCCGCCTGAAGCAAAAGCAGGATATGATACGCGACGAATCCCTCAAGCAGGTCGTCAGCGATATCGGCTCGCTGATCTGCAGCCATATCCGGGCAAACGACCGCAGCGCGTACCAGCAGCCCAGCGAGGATTCGGAGCCCGCATCACACACCCGCTCCGCCCGGTCCCGCAGATCGCGGTAACCCGTAACCAGGCATAAGCAAAAGCCGCCGAAAATGGCGGCTTTTGCAATTTGAATTGATCTGCCCTTATCCACAGGGAATCAAAAAGACTGCCGAACGGCAGTCTTTTTGATCGTTATACGTTTTAGCCCAATTCGGCGAAATACTTGATGGTGCGCACCATCTGCGAGGTGTAGCTGTTTTCGTTGTCGTACCAGGAAACAACCTGCACCTGATAGGTGTCGTCGTCGATCTTGCTCACCATGGTCTGGGTGGCATCGAACAGGGAGCCGAACTTCATGCCGATCACATCGGAAGAAACGATCGGCTCTTCGGTGTAGCCAAAGCTCGCATTGCACGCGGCAGCCTTCATAGCGGCGTTGATGCTGTCCTTGGTGATGTCCTTACCCTTCACAACCGCGAAGAGCAGCGTGGTAGAGCCGGTGGGCACCGCAACGCGCTGGGCAGCGCCGATCAGTTTGCCGTTGAGCTCCGGAATTACCAGACCGATAGCCTTGGCAGCGCCGGAAGACGCGGGGATGGTGTTGGCGGCGCCGGCACGGGCACGGCGCAGGTCGCCCTTGCGGTGCGGGCCATCCAGAATCATCTGGTCGCCGGTATAAGCGTGAACGGTGCACATAATGCCGCTCAGCACGGGATAGGTGTCATTCAGGGTCTTGGCCATGGGCGCCAGGCAGTTGGTGGTGCAGCTGGCCGCGCTGATGATCTTATCCTCTTTGGTGAGGATATCTTCGTTCACGGAGAAAACGATGGTTTTCAGGTCGTTGCCCGCGGGAGCGGAAATAACGACCTTTTTGGCGCCGGCTTTCAGGTGAGCTTCGCTCTTTTCCTTGCTGGTGTAAAAACCGGTGCACTCCAGAACGACGTCCACATCCAGCTTGCCCCAAGGCGCGTTGGCGGCATCTTTTTCAGCGTAGATCTTGATCTCGTGACCATCCACGATGATGCTGTCCTCAGTAGCCTCCACCGTGTGCAGGTTCTCACCGAACGTGCCCAGGAAAGAGCCCTGCGCGGTATCGTATTTCAGCAGGTGCGCCAACATTTTGGGGCTGGTAAGATCGTTAATGGCAACAACTTCATACCCTTCCGCAACAAACATCTGACGGAAAGCAAGACGGCCGATGCGGCCGAAACCGTTGATTGCAACTTTGACCATTGTTTTCTCCTCCTAAATCGCATGGATTGTTAATTTGGTGTCAACCTTGTATATTGTACTCAAAACTTCTCCGCATTGCAAGCGCGAAACCGAATTCCATGTAAATCCTCTTCCTGCCGTCCTTCTATAAGGCAGGATACGGTCGTTCTTTGGCCGGATTGGATATTGGTCGGTATCGGCCTCCTTCATTTCGCTGGAAACGTATGCCTTATT
>DAOPIR010000164.1:0-6732 GCA_035399245.1 Candidatus Limiplasma sp. | reverse complement strand
AGGGCAACCAGGTCGCCATCGGGATTGGTGCCGATATCCACGGTGTACTGCGCGATGTCGGCTGCTTCCAGCTCGGCTGCTACATCAATGCCCAGGTCCGCATAGGGAGCGGCATAGCTGTATGCATCGCCCTGGGTGTACTTCAGCACGAATGCAGATTCTGCAGTGTAGAAGTCGGGGGCATCGTCGCCGCCGGCAACCAGCGCCGCATCCAATGCAGGCTGATATTCACCGTTGGTGGTTGCGATGACCGTGCTGACGACATCATACTTGGCAGCGAAGTCAGGGTTCATTTCGAGGAACTTGTCCACCATGCCCGGAACTTCGGTGGTGAATGTCCACAGATTGATGACTGTTTTGTCTTCCGCCGCCGCCGTGCCTACCAGGCCGACGAGCAACAGAGTGATTCCCAAGAGAACCGCGAGTGCCTTTTTCATAATTTTCCCTCCAATTTTAGTTCTAGATAGTCGTTGGCTTCAAACCATACGGAGTCCGTTTTTCGAAAATTGCCGTGAGATGCGATATCCTTTGCCTACTGATTTCGTGCTTATGGCTCAGATTTAACACCATCTCTTCTGATCAAACAATATTTCGCGGATACGGGCACCAATAGGGTTGAACTTCCGACTAATTAGCTAAACATACTATATTATTTTTGTTGCTTTTTGTCAACACACCGTCAAAGAGACAGGCGGGTAAAAATATACAAAATAAACATAAAGCAAAATAAATATTAGTGCAATACAAACAATGTGTGCGGGCACATCAGCGGGCTATGCGCGGCCCGGACGGCGCAGGGGAAAACGACCGGAAACAAGGCTATATAAAGGATGTAAATACTACCATTTACCTTCCCTAAACACCGATTCCAGAAAAAAAGCAGAAAAATCAAAGAAAAATTTATTTTCTTCCTGTTGTGTGATAACAAATCAATCGTTTTCGGACTATTCGTATGAAAATCGGTCAGGCGGGCATTATCGGTGGCTATTGCCAAATTGCAAATCCTATCATATTATAATACGCAGTACGCAACAATATGTCCGCCGAAAGCGGATATGATGCGCAAAGTGTTTTATATCCGGCATTGTTCTATGCCGCGGCAGCCGGTACCCTCCGCTTCCGCCGTATTGCCCCGTATGGCGTAGGGAAGCAAAACAGGATGAAAGTACCTTCACGACCGAAAAAAGTGATTGAAAAAAGCATGATCTCGAAAACGTATTCGCCATCGTGGCAAATACTGGAAGCTTGATGCAGCCGTACCAGACGCTGGCGGATCGGCACGAAAATCCAGCCGGTTATAACGAACGCAAGCGCAAAGAAAACAGCTTGACTAAATCGCAAACAAGAGATACGCTATTATCGAAAACGATGTAGTGTCAAAAACAGAATTTACGATAGATGGGCAGGGAAATCGACATGGCAGTCACGATTCGGGAACTATCCAAACGATGCGGACTCTCCATATCCACCGTAAGCAAAGCCCTCAACGGCTATACCGACATCAGCGAAGCGACACGCGAGAAGGTGATACGCGAGGCCAAGAAAATCGGCTATTACCCCAATGTGCACGCACGCGCCCTGAAAACCAAGCGCAGCTACAATCTGGGCGTTCTGTTTTCGGACGATAAGCAAAGCGGGCTGACGCACGCATTTTTCTCCTTTGTATTGGAAAGCTTCAAAAAGGAAGCCGAACGCTACGGATATGACGTTACCTTTATCAGCCATAACATCGGGGAAAGCTCAATGACCTATCTGGAACACTGCCATTACCGGGAGGTGGATGGCGTGTGCATCGCATGCATCAACTTTCAGGAGCCGGAAATCGTACAGCTGATCAACAGCGAAATGCCGGTCGTAACCATCGACCATCTGTTTTCCAACCACACCTGCATCCAGTCCGACAATGTCAATGGCATCCGGCAGCTCGTACAGCATGTGTTTGCCAAGGGCCACCGCAAGATCGCCAATATCCACGGGCAGCGCAGCGCCGTAACGGACACGCGGCTGGGATCGTTCTACCGTACGCTGGAGGAACTGGGCGTAACCGTGCCCGACGAGTATGTGCTGGAATGCGAATACAACGAGCCCGCGTCCGTTTACCGCGCCACACGCCGCCTGTTAAGCCTGCCGGACCGGCCGACCTGCATCCTGATTTCGGACGATTACGCGGCCCTTGGCGCGTACGACGCCATCCAGGGCGCGGGGCTGCATGTGCCGGATGATATTTCGGTAGCCGGCTACGACGGCATCCCGATGATGCAGATGATGAAGCCGCGCCTGACGACCATCCATCAGGACACCACGCGCCTGGGCGTGGAGGCGGCGCGCCGCCTGGTGGAGCTGATCGAAAACCCCAAAACGGCAATCCCGGAAATCGCGGTCATTCCCTGCACGCTGATCCGCGGGGAAACAATCGCGACAATTTCCCGATAAATCCCTGCGCGGACCTATGGAATCATCGGCGTCGTAAAGGCTGCGGGGCACAGGCGCGCGGGGTTGCGCAAACGCTAGAAATCACTGGAATTTATGGGTTGACAAGGGTAAAGAAACGCGTTAAAATAGGCTCTGTCTGGGCGTGGTGTGCGGACGTGCGGGCGTAGCTCAATGGTAGAGCTCCAGCTTCCCAAGCTGGTCACGTGGGTTCGATTCCCATCACCCGCTCCAACCGCATGCAACCGTACCGACAGAAAATAAAGAAATGGATCCGGAATAGAAGGAGGAAATCCACAATGGCTAAGGCACATTTTGAGCGCACCAAGCCGCATGTAAACATCGGCACCATCGGGCACGTTGACCACGGCAAAACCACCTTGACCGCCGCCATCACCATGGCGCTGGCTCAGCTGGGCGAAGCCACACCGATGAAATATGAAGACATCGACAAGGCTCCCGAAGAAAAAGCACGTGGAATCACAATCAACACCGCGCATGTTGAGTACGAAACCCCTCACCGTCACTACGCACACGTGGACTGCCCGGGCCACGCTGACTACGTAAAGAACATGATCACCGGCGCAGCCCAGATGGACGGCGCAATCCTGGTCGTGTCCGCTCCCGACGGCCCCATGCCCCAGACCCGTGAGCACATCGTGCTTGCCCGTCAGGTTGGCGTTCCCTACATCGTGGTCTTCATGAACAAGACCGATATGATGGACGACGAAGAGCTCCTCGAGCTCGTCGAAATGGAAATCCGTGAGCTGCTCGCGCAGTACGAGTTCCCGGCCGACGACATCCCGTTTGTTAAGGGTTCCGCGCTCAAGGCGCTGGAATACATGCAAAACGGCGGCACCGACGTGGAGAACGCTCCCGAAACCAAGTGCATCTTCGAGCTGATGGATGCGGTGGACAGCTATATCCCCGATCCCGAGCGTGCGGTTGATCAGCCCTTCCTGATGCCTGTGGAAGACACCATGACCATCACCGGCCGCGGCACCGTAGCCACCGGCCGTGTTGAGCGCGGCGTTGCCAAGGTTGGCGACACTGTGGAAATCGTCGGCTTGATGGACAAGCCCCGCTCCACCGTTATCACCGGTTTGGAAATGTTCCGCAAGACGCTGGACAGCGCACAGGCTGGCGACAACGTCGGCGCCCTGCTGCGCGGCGTGCAGCGCGATGAAATCGAGCGCGGCCAAGTGCTGGCCAAGCCCGGCTCCATCCACCCGCACACCCACTTCATCGGCCAGGTTTACGTACTGACCAAGGAAGAAGGCGGCCGTCATACCCCGTTCTTCAACGGCTATCGTCCGCAGTTCTACTTCCGTACCACCGACGTAACCGGCAACATCAAGCTCCCCGGAGACGTGGAAATGGTTATGCCTGGTGACCACATTGACATGGAAATCACCCTGATTACCCCCATCGCCATCGAGCAGGGCCTCCGCTTCGCTATCCGCGAAGGCGGCCGCACCGTTGGTTCCGGCGTTGTGTCCAAGGTGATCGAGTAATATCCACGTTACAACCAAGTGTGAAAAGAAGCTGCCTTCGGGCAGCCTCTTTTTTGCGCAAAATGGAAAGCATACTTGACATTAGGAAAGCTGATGCTATACTGGGAAATGGAAAGCAAGCTTTCCAACCGGAAGGGAGGCATCGATTTGAAAAACCGATTGGAAGCCATCCGTAAGCAACGGGGGATACGGCAGGAGGAGCTGGCAAACGCCTTGGAAGTGTCGCGCCAGACCATCGGCTCGCTGGAAAACGGACGGTACAATCCGTCGATCGTCCTGGCGTTTAAGATTGCCCGATACTTTCAAATGCAAATCGAGGACATCTTTATTTATGAGGAGGACGAATGAGATGAAACAGAAAATGCTTCCATATATGTTTATACTGGCTGCCGGACTGCTGATGGCGGCGGCTGGTGTTGTACTGCTGCTGTGCGTACAGGACGCGCAGGGTGTTTTGCAGGCATTGCCATATCTTTTGATCGGCATAGGGTCCGGGCTGTTTGGGCAGGGCATGGGCAGCCTGATCAGCCTGCGAAAAATGCAGCGCGATCCGGAAACGGCGCGCAAACTGCAGATAGAAAAAAAGGATGAGCGAAACATCGCATTGACCAACCGCGCCAAAGCCAAGGCATTTGATACGATGATTTATACCTTTGCGGCGCTGCTTCTGGCGTTTACGGCAATGGGTGCGCCGACGCCGGTGCTGCTGCTGATGGTGTTCGGATACGTGTTTGTGATCGGCAGTGAAATCTACCATCTGGCACGGTATAACAAAGAGATGTAGCATGGAAAATGCGCCTGCGCGAAGGTGCAGGATAAAGACAGGATTTCGTTGCTTTCCCGCCGTACAGATGGTATGATACGGGGGTACTTTTCGGGAGGCACCGCCGATATGAAGCAACTGAAAATCCGCAGGGAAATGGTACTCTTTTTTATTATCGTCGCGGCAGCGGCATTTGGGGCTGGGCTGAGCGACTCCGTGTATGCCAACTACTATAAGGATGCTTTCAACGTCACGGCCACGCAGCGCGCGTTTATCGAGTTTCCGCGGGAGCTGCCCGGGCTTTTATGCCTGTTTGTGATCACGGCGCTGTCAGCATACGGAATGGCAAAATCCAATCTGGTCGGCCAGATCTGCTCGTTTGTCGGGCTGCTGGCGCTGGGGCTGCTTACGCCGTCGTTCGGTGTGATGCTGATCTTTTTGTTTATCAATTCCATGGGTACGCATCTGTTTTTGCCGCTTAACGATGCCATCGGCATGGGCATCGCCGAGCCGGACCAGGTAGGCCACAGGATCGGGCAGTATGCCAGCGTCAAAACCGCGATGGGCTTCGCGGCGGGGATATTGGTCTTTTTCGGCTTTCGCCTCGGCTGGTTTTCGTTTACCGCGGATATCAACGTGCTGTTCTTAATCGGCGCGGGATCGTTTTTAGTCGCGGTGATCGCATCGGCCCTGCTGGTAAAGGAGCGGGTGCCCCTTTTGTCCGTGGCACAGAAAAAGCGCACGAAGATCGTGCTGCGCAAGGAATACAAGTATTACTACTTCGTTACCATGCTCAATGGCGTGCAAAAGCAGATCGCGCTGGTATTCGGCTCCTGGGTCATTATCGACCTGTTGGGCAAGAAGGCGGATACGATGTCGCTTTTGATGATTACGGTCAGCTTTATCAGCATTTTTTTCATGCGGATGCTGGGCCGCTGGATCGACCGTCTCGGCGTGAAAAAGATGATGTATCTGGACGCGCTGACCTTTATTTTCGTCTATACCATTTACGGGCTGGTGGTATGGGGGATTACCGGCGAGCTGTTCTCCGGCGCGAGCTGGCCGGTATTTGCCATCTACGCGCTGTTTATCATGGACAGGCTTTCCATGCAGATCGGTGTGGTAAAGTCGGTCTATCTGCGCTCCATTGCCAGAAGTCCCGAGGAGATTCCGTCCACGCTGTCCACGGGTACGACGCTTGACCATGTGGTAGCGATTTTAGCCGCGCAGATCAGCGGTGTGGTCTGGACGCTGTGGGGCCCGCAGTGGGTGTTCTTCATCGCGGCTTTCTTCTCGCTGGGAAACCTGTTTGTGGCGTGGCGCATTCCGCAATCCCAGCCCAAAGCGGCCGTGACGGATGCCCTGGAAGAGGATATGCTGTCCGACGAATCCATATAGAAGGAATGCTGTTTTCTTCTATATGGGCCGCACGAATAGGCACACGCGGAGGCGTGTACATAACAAGACGGCATAACGGTTGATATGTAAGTGTTTCATAAACTATTCATGAGAAATATCGATATATTTTGAAAAAGTCCTTGCAATCTGTCCCACTTTCTACTATAATAACAAAGCTGTCTGTTTTGAAGGCGAACTGCGCCCAAATGGCGTTTTACAAGGCTTTCATAGGGATGAAACGGTAAGTTGCCGCCATGGCCATGGCGGGTAATTACCGCGGACCAGCCCGATGATCGGGCGACAGATTGGGTACACAAGGGATTGCCTGCGGCAATTTTGGAAGGCGGCGCGTCCGCAAGACGAGGCTGCCTCAACAAAAGAGTGTAGTAGGCACACACGAAGCAGTGTACTTGAGATGAACATCAAGGAGGTAAAATAATGGCCAAGCAAAAAATCCGCATCAAGCTCAAGGCGTATGAGCACACCCTCATCGATCAGTCCGCGGAACGGATTGTGGAAACCGCCAAGAGGACGGGCGCACGCGTATCAGGCCCCATCCCGCTGCCCACCGAGAAGGAAATCGTCACCATTCTCCGCGCTCCCCACAAGTATAAGGATAGCCGGGAA
>DAOPIR010000163.1:0-6773 GCA_035399245.1 Candidatus Limiplasma sp. | reverse complement strand
CTCGGCGATTACCGGGACGCCAAAGCGCAAGTTGCCGAGTGCGATTATCAGATCGGCCTGAACGCGTTCAGCGCCAAGGAGTACAGCCTTGCGGCGGCGAAGTTCGAAGCCGTCAAGGATACGATGGACGTGGAGGAAAAGCTCAAGGAGACCTATTATCTCTGGGGCATGGAGAAGCAGGCCGCGGGCAGCTACGAGGAAGCGGGCAAGCTGTTTTTGAAGGCAGGCGATTATGAGGATGCGCAGTACCGCGCCAACGGCAGCCTGTATTTTCTGGCCAATGAATATTACGACAATCAGGATTACCTTAAGGCTGCCGAGCTGTTTGAAAGCGTCATTCCCTATCTGGACAGCGAAACGCGCAGCTGGGACAGCATTTATCAGCAGGGCCTGGTCGAAGAGCAGCTTGGCAATATGGACGAAGCCATGAAGCTGTACGCATCCATACCCCAGCATGAGGAAGCCGCCCAGCATGTGCAGGCCTATGCCTATCAGCAGGCGGAAAACGCGCTGGCGCAGGGCGATACCGACGAAGCGATCGCGCAGTTTACGCTGGCCGGTGATTATCAGGACGCCGAGAAACGAATTCTGGCGATCCGGTATGATCAGGCCGCTGCCGCGCTTGACACCGCGGACTATCAGACGGCCGTCGATCTGTATGCCGCCCTCGGAGACTATGAGGACAGCGCGGACAAGGCGCAGCAAGCCCGCTACGCGCAGGCGCAGGCAGCGCTGGATACCGCGGATTATGATACGGCCATCTCCCTGTTTACCAAGCTTGGCAGCTACGGCGACAGTGAAGACAAGGTTCATCAGGTTTACTACATACAAGCGCAGGCTGCATTCGACGCCCAGAACTACACACAGGCCATTTCCCTGTTCGACGCGCTGGGCGACTATGAAGACAGCGCCGATAAAGCCAACCAGGCGCGCTACAATATTGCGCAGGCAGCGCTGGATGCGGGCGATTACGAACTGGCCATCAAGGATTTTGACGTGCTGGGCACATACGCCGACAGCGAGGAGCTGGCCAACCAAACGCGATATACCGTTGCAAAGGCAGCGTTCGACACGGGTGATTATGCGCAGGCGATCGAGAGTTTTACAGCGCTTGGCGACTATTCCGACAGTGAGGATATGGTAAACCAAGCCCGCTATGCGCAAGCGCAGGCTGCGTTTTCCGCCGCGGATTACGATCTTGCCATATCGCTGTTCACCGCGCTGGACAACTATGAAGACAGTGCCGACAAGGTGCTGCAAGCGCGCTATGCGCAGGCACAGGCCGCGTTTGACGCCGCCGATTACGACCTGGCCATTTCGCTGTTTGAACAGCTTGGCGATTATCAGGACAGTGAAAATCAGGTAAACGCCCTGCGCTATACCGTAGGCTCCATGGCGCTGGATGCGGAAAACTATCCGAAAGCCATTGAAGCATTCGCCCTGCTGGGCGATTATCAGGACAGCGCCGATAAGCTGGACCAGGCAATATTGGCGTGGGGACTGGCGCTGAAATCATCCGGAGATACCACATCGGCCATTGATCTGCTGGACGCGCTGCCCGAGGACTCGGCAACCCGACAGGTGGTCAGCGAGTTTATCCTGTCCGAAGCGCTGCGCCTGAAGCAATCCGGCGATCTGGACACGGCAGCTGCTATCTTTGCCGCCTTGGGAGACCAGGACAACTATAACGCCACTGCCTACGAGATCGCGACCAACACGATGCTGCTGGGCGATTACCGGCAGGCCGCCACGCTGTTTGAAGCGCTGGGCGACTATGAAGACAGCGCAGATCAGCTGGCCAGCTGCCTGTACGAGGCTTACGGCCGCCGGTTTGACAATACCGAGGCCGCCTATGAAGCCGGCGACTGGCAGGGTGTGATCGCCGCGCTGGACGACTATGATTTCACCGATCTGCCGGAGAACTATCAGGTGATGGCGGACTGGTATGAAAAAGCCTGCTATACGCTTGCCGAAACGCTGTATCAGGATGGAAACCCATTTGAGGCCCTGCCCTATTATCAGCGTATCGCTGATGTTCCCGAGGTAGCCGATACCGTATTGACACGCCCCGTATACCAAATTCTGGGCCAATGGCATAGCGACGATGGCGATGCCTCGTTTAACGACGACGGCACCTATGCGCTGCTTGATGCGGACGGATATTTTACCGTGGAAGAGGATGCGCTGCTGACCGGAGAAACGGCCGATGCGCTTACCGCATCCTACCGGATTGCCGCGTTATCGGACATGGAACTGACCTTAACCGCAGCCGACGGCAGCGAAACCGTTTATACCTTCACACGCACCGATACTGCCGGGGATGATGATGACACAGCCGCCGCGCAATAACGAAAAGCTAACCATCGGCGTTTTATACGGATTTCGGGCGTTGATGGTTTTCTTTGTATGCAATTACCATTTTTGGCAGCAAAGCTGGATAGCGCAGCAGATTACGATCTTTGGAATCACCTTTTATTTTGATTTCTTTACGCGCTCCGGATACTTGTTTGTGGATGGCATGCTGTTCCTATCCGGCTTCTTGCTGTATCTACCCTATGCGCAGGCTACAGAAACCGGTGTGCCGGCTCCTGATCTGAAGACCTTTTACCGGAAACGCTTTAGGCGCATTGTGCCCTCCTATCTCGCCTCGGTGTTTCTGACACTGGTGCTCGTCGCGCTGCCGGGACAAATGTATATGACCGTCGGCGACGGCATGTTCGATGTGTTTACGCATTTAACGTTCACCTTTACATTCTTCAAAAGCACCTATCTATACACCCCACTCAATGGCGTGCTGTGGACGATTGGCATTGAGGTGCAATTTTACCTCGTCTTCCCGCTGCTTGTAAAAGCCATACGCAAAAAGCCGGTGCTTACGCTTTCGGTAACGGTTGCGATCGGGTTTCTGTTCCGAATTATTCTTGGGTTCACGGTGGACGATCTGGGCATGTTTGTCAATCAAATGCCGTCGTTTCTGGATGTCTACGCGCTGGGTATATTGGGCGCCATCCTGTATATCCGGCTGCGGCAATGGTCGGCACAGCCCAAGGCAAACACTATTCTGTCGGTACTGTCCGTTCCTGTTTTTGTGATTGCCGTCCTTATGCTGCTCCAGCTTCTCCGCTACCAGTCTACCGCCAGCCTAGACGGTATCGATTCGCTGCATCTGTCGCAATGGGTAGTGCGTTTCCCGCTGGCGCTGACCATGATGCTGCTTACGCTGTCGGCCGCCTTCCTGCCGAAGGTCTTGCAAAAGCCGCTGGACAACCGCCTGATGCGATTTTTGGCGACCATCTCCATGAACCTGTATATCTGGCATCAGGTGCTGTGCGTACAGCTGATCAAGCCCCTTTTTCCCGATACCTTGCATACCGACACCTTGCTGCAGACCGCCTTTACCTTGCTTTGCTATTCGCTGTCCATCCTCGTGTCCATGGCGTTTACCTATGGTTTGGAGCAGCCGGCAGCTGTATTTATTCAAAAACTCAGAGAACAAAAAAGGAGAAAACTATCATGAAAGACCCAAGACTGCAAAAGCTGTGCAACATGCTGATCAACTATTCCTGCGAAGTAAAAAAAGGCGACAAAATCATGATTGAGCTCTTCGGCTACCAGCCGGAAATTGTGCAAACGCTGATCGACGAGGTGTATGCCGTGGGCGGCATCCCGTTTGTACGCCAGCACGATATGCAGGTGCGCCGTAAGCTGATGCAGGGCGCAACATCGGAGCAATATCGGATATCCGCGGATAACGATGCCGCCCTGATGCGGCAGATGCAGGCGTATCTCGGCGTGCGTGCCTATGATAATACCTATGAGCTTTCCGACGTCAGCGCCGACCAGATGGAGCGGTACATGAAGGAATACTCCGCCAAGGTACACGGTAAAATCCGCATTCCCGACACGCGCTGGTGCGTGCTGCGTTACCCCAACTTCGCCATGTCGCAAAGTGCCAAAATGAGCACCGAAGCGTTTGAAGATTACTATTATGCCGTGTGCACCATGGATTACGCCAAGATGAGCAAGGCCATGAATGCGCTTAAAGACCGCATGGACCAGGCGAAAACCGTTCACATTCAGGGACCGGATACCGATCTTACCTTCTCTATCCAGGGAATCCCCACCATTATATGCGACGGCAAGCTGAACATTCCCGACGGCGAGGTATATACCGCGCCGGTGAAAACCTCCATCAACGGCACCATCCGCTACAACACCGCAAGCCTCTATATGGGCAAGGTGTACACCGACATCCGGTTCACCTTCAAAGACGGCAAAATCATACAGGCCACCTGCAACGATACCGAAGGCCTCAATAAGATACTGGACACCGACGAAGGCGCGCGCTATGTGGGCGAGTTCTCGTTCGGCGTCAATCCGTTTGTTACGACACCCATTCAGGATACGCTTTTTGATGAAAAAATCGCCGGCTCTTTCCACCTCACGCCCGGTAATTGTTACGACGAGGCTCCCAACGGCAACCACTCCGACATACACTGGGATATCGTCAATATCCAGCGTCCGGAATACGGCGGCGGCATGATATGGCTGGATAACGAGCTGGTACGTAAGGACGGCCTTTTTGTTCCCGATGACCTGCTTGCGCTTAATCCCGACGCATTTGTGTAAAATCAATCATTAATAATTGTAAAATATTTAACACCTTTATTTCCTTTTCTGTTCAATCATTTTACATTGGCTCGTCATACTCGGGTGGTATACTTTAGGTACCCTAAAATTACATTGAAGGAGGATTTCTCATGCGAAAACACCTATTCACGATGGTTTCCGTTGTGCTGGTTTTGCTTCTGTTCACCACTGCGGCAGTGGCCGGCACACTGGACGGCTCGCTTGTCATCCTGCACACCAACGATATTCACGGCCATGCCGTAGCCGATACCGAGGACGGTTACATGGGCTATGCTGAAATCGCACAATACAAAGAAGACGCAATCGCACTCGGCGCAAGCGTGCTGCTGCTGGATGCCGGCGACCCGATTATGGGCATGCCGATCGTTAATCTGGATAAAGGCACCAACGCCATCACCTTCATGAACCTGGCCGGCTACGATGCCATGGTGCTGGGCAACCACGAGTTTGACTGGGGCAGCGACAACATTCTTCGCCTTGAAGAGCTTGCCGATTTCCCCTTCCTGTCCGCCAACGTGTATAACACGGCGGATGGCACAGATTTTGTGCAGCCCAATGTGCTGTTTACCATGGGCAACGGGATGACTGTCGGCGTATTCGGCCTCACCACGCCGGAAACCCTGTCCAAGGCCAACCGTGCGCTGTTCCCCGGCCTCAGCTTTATGACCGGCGAAGAGCTTTACGCCTGCGCACAGGCACAGGTGGATGAGCTGACCGAAGCGGGCGCGGATCTGATCGTATGCCTGTCCCATCTGGGCGTTGCGGACGAAAGCGAGGGGATCCGCTCCACCGATGTCATCGCCGCCGTGGACGGCATTGATGTCATGATCGACGGCCACAGCCACACCGTGATCGAAGACGATGTCATCACCAAGGGTGAAGGCGATACCGCTACCGAAACCCTGTTGGTGCAGGCCGGCGAATACGGCCAGTACCTGGGCGTTGTCATCTACGATGGTGAGAACCTTACCTCCGGCTTGATCGCCGCCACGCAGTATGAATCCTCCGTTATAGAGCTCACCGCTTTGGTTCCCAAGCATCAGGATGAAGCGGTTGCAGCCGAAGTCAACGCCATTAACGACGCCATTCAGGCAGAGCTTTCGCAGCCCTTTGCGGTTACCGAGGTTCTGCTTAACGGCGAGCGTTCCCCCGGTGTACGCACCGAAGAAACCAATCTGGGTGACTTCTGCACCGACGCCATGCTATGGGCTGCCAAGCAGCTTGTTGGCGATCAGGTGGTCGCGGCCATCGCAAACGGCGGCGGCATTCGTGCCTCCGTCCAGATCGGCGATGTGACCATGAACGACATGAAGACCGTATTCCCGTTTGGCAACACGCTGGTCACGCTGGATGTTACCGGCGCGGAGCTGTTGGAAGCACTGGAAGCCGCTACCTTCAGCACGCCGGATGCCATCGGCGCGTTCCCGCAGGTTGCGGGCATCGAGTTCACTGTGGATACCTCCGTGGCCTTCGAGGCCGGTGCGCAGTATGAAAATTCCACCTACTTTGCGCCTGCCAATCCCGGCAGCCGCGTAACCATCGCTACCGTGGGCGGCGAAGCGTTTGATCCCGATGCGGTGTACACCATCTGCACCAACAACTTCACCGCGGGCGGCGGCGATACCTACAGCGTGTTCAAGTACCCCTATCAGCAAACCGGTTACGACACCACCAAAGCGCTGGAAGACGCGCTGGTGGACTATGTTACCGATGTGCTCGGCGGCGTGATCGCAGCGCCTTATGATGCCCCGCAGGGCCGGATTACGATCAAGTAACCATAGAATACACCTGCAAAAAAGCGGCTCTCCTTTGGGGGAGCCGCTTTTAGTTACCGGTAATTATTCTATCAGCCGATCACGATCAGCTCGGTATCTGTAAACTTGGCAAACAATTCGATGTCCTCGGCCGTAAGCGCCGTGGAGACCACCGTGTGGTGCCCGCCGCCGGCTTCGATCCAGCCCTTGGCGCCCTGTTCAAAGCTGGGCTTGAGCTTCCACATAATCTGGGCAACCGGCAGCTTTGGCATGGGCTTGGGCTGCTCGATCAGCTCCACCTTCGCGCAGATCAGGCGGAAATGATCACCCATATCCGTCATGCATACGGCCACGCCGTCACCCTTCACG
>DAOPIR010000162.1:0-6833 GCA_035399245.1 Candidatus Limiplasma sp. | reverse complement strand
ATTTTGATATACTCCCCATAGGTCAGCAGTGCGGAGGCCGCAAGCGACAGCACGATCACTGTAACGCAGAGGTAATTGTTAATCTTCTCCCCATACGTATGGATATAGTGCCCCATGAAGAATATTCCGAGATAGACCGCAAACAGCGGAACGGTAAAATAGCCGGATATTATCAGCGCCGGTACATAATGCTCAATCAGCGGCCAAGCCGCGCCCAGTCCAAGCGATAGCAGAATCAAGAATTGCAAATCCCGCTTTTCCATCGTTTTTGCAAGCCGCTGCAGCCAGGGCAGCATCAGCATCAGTCCGAGGTAGAAATACAGATACCAGAACGAATCGGTAATCGGGGCTTTCCAAATGCTCTTGATAAACCCAAGCAGGTTCAGCGCATCCTTCACGCCGCCGTATCCCTGAATCACATCCACAATAAAGTACAAATAGGAAAACAGCACCAGTACGATACCGATGCGCAGCAAGCGTTTCCCGGTTTTTTTATAGGTGTCCACCTTCGGCAGCAGGCAGGCGCCTGAAACCATTACAAACAGCGGCACGCTGATTTTGCTGGTATAATACCAGACAATGGATAGCCACCATGTGATCCGGTCCGGTGACGACGACTGATACACAGCGCTATTGGTGTGGTTGACAATCACCAAAAACACCGCCGCAATGCGGATAAAATCCATATAGGCATATCGCTTCTTGGTTTCAGTCACCATAAAGCTGCCCTCGTCCCTGCCGGATCACTTCCCAGGTCAGGAGAACAATGAATAGCAAGTTCATTGCGCCGCCAAGCTGCAGGCTGAATATCTCCCTGTCCAGCACGTAATTGCAATACGCGCTGGCTGTTGGCAGCAGTCCCAGCAAAACATACAGAAATCCTCTGGGTTTCCACAGCACCACAGCCCAAAGCAGCAGCAGGATATCACCAACAATGCCGTAACGCTCGTGCATATGCGGCAGGAAAAACACGCAGGTCAGCACGCACCACGCGCTAAGCAGCAAAGCGTTTTGGTTGTCCAGTTTGATTTGTTTCAGGATCATCCATGCTGCCATCGCACCGAGTATCGTTATCGTCAGGAAGATACTGTACCTCTCCCATTTCACCATGATCAGCAGCGGACTTTTTACCGCCTCATTAAGCAGCGCATGGAGATTGGGACAGTTCATGGTCGCGTCCGTATAGGAGCTTGTTTGCGCGGTCAGAAATTCCGTAGCCGACGCGGTACCGCTATCCATTAACTGCAGCGGAATACGAACAGCGAACCATACTGCCGGAATGAGTAAGAACCACAGAAGGCTGAATTTCTTTTCAAAGCAGAAATACAGAATCAGCAGCGCCGGCAGCAGAAAGATCGCCTGCAGCTTAAACGCCAGTGCCAGCCCAAAGCTGAGCATCGCAAGTACCGGCTTTTGCTTAAACAGCAGCAGCAGCGTAAGCAGGGATAAACCCAGATAGATAACATCCGTCTGTCCCCATGCGGCCGCATTCAGCAGCAGAATCGGGTTAAGCCATAGCAGGGTGAAGGCAACGAATACTCCCGTGACCCTGCGCGCTTTTGGCAGCAGTTCCAATACAAGCAGGCAGCCAATCACAGCTTGCATCGCGTCAAATAGAATTACAATACCTTTCAGCAAAACCAGCGCGTCGGCATGCGGAAACAGCCAGGCAGCCAGTGCCCAGATGTATACGTGCATCGCGCTGTAAGGAAACGGAGAATATTCCGCAAGCAAGCTTTGTATGCCTCCCGATTGCAGCGTTTGCATCCACGGCAGGTAATCCGCCTGCATGTCGGGCACTATATAGGACGCCAGCGAGTAGCGCATGAACGCGCCAAACAGAAAGACAGCCGCAAAAGCCATCCAAAGAATATTCTTTTGGATGAACGCTTTCAAACGATCTTCCGCCGCTTTCATTCTATTCCTCCGCTTCAAAGCTTCTAAGCCATGCTTCGGCAGCCTGAATGCTTGCCATTACAGGCTCCGGCGCAGTGCCGCCGCGCAGCTTGCGGCGCGATACGCACGTCATCAGCGCAATCGCTTCATATACATTCTCATCAAACAATGCGCTTTCCCTGCGCATTTCTTCAAGGCTCAAGTCGTCCAGGCTTCGTTTTTCATGAATACACTTTTTAACCAGCGTCCCGCTTACATGGTGCGCATCGCGAAACGGCATGCCCTTACCGACCAAGTAGTCGGCCAAATCCGTTGCATTGGTAAAGCCTAGCTTTGCGCTGTTATGCATCTGTTCGGTGTTAAAGGTAACGCTTGCAAGCATTTCCGTAAACACGCCCAGGCTCTTTTTTACGGTATCATACGCATCGAAGAACGCTTCCTTGTCCTCCTGCATATCCTTGTTATAGGCCAGCGGCAGGCCTTTCATCACGGTCAGCAAGCCCATCAGGTCGCCGTATACGCGCCCCGTTTTTCCGCGGATCAGCTCGCAGGCATCCGGATTTTTTTTCTGCGGCATAATGCTGGAGCCGGTTGCAAAGCCATCGTCCATGGTTACGGTGGCAAATTCGTTGGATGACCATAATATCAACTCTTCGCAAAAGCGGCTGAGATGCATCATCAGCAGGCTTGCCGACGATAAAAACGAAAGCAGAAAATCTCGGTCGCTGACGCCGTCCATCGCGTTATCGGAGATTTTGGAAAAGCCGAGCAATTCCGCTGTTCGCTCACGGTTCAGGTTATAGGTGGTTCCCGCCAGTGCGCCGGAGCCAAGCGGCATAACATCGGCCTCAATATAGGCATTGCGAAAGCGCCGCAGATCGCGCATGATCATCTGCGCATACACCATCATGTGAAATGCCAGCGTGATCGGCTGGGCTTTTTGCAGGTGGGTATATCCCGGCATCACGGTTTGGGTATTTGCTTTTGCGATGGAGAGCACTGTTTGCAGCAACTTAATCAGCTGCTCTTCCACGTTATTACAGGCCAGCTTGGCATACATGCGGGTGTCCAGCGCCACCTGGTCGTTGCGGCTTCTGCCGGTATGCAGACGTTTGCCGGCCCCGCCGATACGCTTGGTAAGCTCCGCTTCCACAAACATGTGCACATCCTCGGCGCTCATGTCAACGGCCAGCTTCCCGTTTTCATCATCTTCCAGAATTTCGTGCAACCCTTTGAGGATCAGCTCGCTGTCCGCGGCGGGAATGATGCCCTGCTCCTTGAGCATGGTGGCATGCGCAATCGAGCCGATGATATCACAGCGCAAAAGCCGCTGATCAAACGGAATAGAAGAATGAAAATCATCGAATAATTTACTGGTTTGCTTTTCAAACCGTCCTGCCCACAGCTTTGCCATACTGCACCTTCCTTATATCGCGGCGGCCTTTAGCCGCAGGTATATTCAATGGAGAAGCTAACGCCCCACACATAGTAAGTAATCACAACATCGCGCACCGAATGATTGTTTTTAGCCGTTAAGATTGTTGCCGATACGCTGCCGCTGGTTTTTGCATCCAGCGAATGCACCGTATAGTCGCCGATCTGCAGCACGTCCCCATCCTCCGGAATCACCTGGATTTCGATGGTATCCACCGCCACCAGGCACTGGTTGGACAGCTGGATCGTATAGGTGATAAACGCGTAATCCTCGGCATCGCCGATTGCTTCATCCGTAAACAACGTACCTTGAAACGCATCCAGCTCCGTATATTGCTTGATCTGCTGGAACAGCTCGGGCTGCAGGGTAGCCGCGCTGCCCGAGATACTGCAATCGGCAACCGTGACCTTTGCCGTAAAAAAGAAATAGCCGACTACGACAACTACCACGATCACAAGCGCAATCATAAACAGCATCAGGTATTTCAGAAATGTCACGTCTTCACCTCGCTATAGCTCGTCATCCGCAAGAATATCCCGGATCTCGTCAATCATTTCGCTGTCCTTAAGGCGGAACTTGAATTCCACGCGGCGGGAAGCGTCCATATTCACACTGCCGTCGGTATTATATATCGGGTCGGAAAAGCTGCGGCCCTTGGCGGTCAGGATTTCACGCAGGAGGCTGATCTGATCGGCCGTCAGCGATTCCATCTGCAGGCAATACTTAGCCACAGACAGTGCGCGGTCCTGCGACAGCTCCAGGTTATACAGATAGGACCCCTTCGTATCGGTATGGCCTTCGATGATAATCTCGCCCAGATAGTCCGCATAATCCTCGCTGAGCAGCACCGACAGGTAAACGGGAATAAAGCTGTTGAGGAACGCCTGCCCTTCTGCCGTAATGGTATAGCTGTCCGATGCAAACAGTACCGTGCTTTCCAGCATGATATCGCCGGTGTTGTTATCCACATTTGCTTTAAGGTTAGCTTCGGTAAGCGCTGCCGCCAGATCGGTAATGATCTTGGTGCGTACGCCTACGAGATCCTCCAGTTTTTGCTGCTGCTCGTCCATGGCGATCTGCTGTTCGTCCAGCAGCTGCATGGCGGAATTGAGCTTGGCTTCCTGTTCGTCCAGGCTGGCCTGCGCCTGATCCAGTTCGTCTTCCTTGTCAGACAGCGCTGCCTGCGCGGCGGCAATGGTAGCTTCCTGGTCGGTCAGCGTCTGTTCCTGCACATTCAGCAAGCCCTTTTGCTCATCAATCTCGCTTAAAGCGCTGTTAAGCGCGTTTTCCTTATCCAAAAGCTGCGACTGCTGATCATCCAGCGTCTCCTGCTGGGAGGTAAGCAGCGCGCCCTGTGCTTCCAGTTCCGCTGTTTTGGTCTCCAGCACCGAAAAGTACTGGTAAATCGTATAACAAAGCACCAGCACAAACACGAGCACCAGCGCAGCCATCATGTCGGAATACGATATCCACGCAGCTCCACCGTCGTTGCGCGACGATCGGCTGCGCGAACGGGATTTCCTCGTCATGCCTGCTGTCCTCCGCTATAGTCCGCGCCGCGTGTGTTGTTTTCCTGAAAGCCCAGCCGCATATGCAGCATATTAACCGCCTCGCTCATTTTATCCATGGAGGCGGTCAGCTCATCCATTTTTACGCCCAGCTCTTTATCCGGTCGCTGGCGACCCTGTTTATCCGCCTTACCCATCGCCATTTCAAAGGATACCTGCATCCCCTCGATGCTCTGTATAAGCTTGGCCATCATTTCTTCGTTTTGCGAAAGCAGGCGTTCCAGATCCTTGCGGTCTTTACTGCCGGCATCGACCATCTGCCGATCGATTGCCAGCTCCTTAGCCGTTTCGATGGTATAGTTCAGGCTTTGCTGCGTTTCGGCCATGCTTTGGTGCATGCGGTTCATCGCATCCGCAAGCGCGCTGAACTGCCCGTTCATCGACGCATCCATCTGCTGTACAAAGCGGTTGACAATCCGCTGGATCCCGTCAATCTGCTCATGCGTGGTGCCCTGGATAAAGTTATCCATCGACATCGTCAGCGGATGGGTGGCGCGGCTGACCGCAAGTTCTACCGCGCCCGCAATCTGGCCGCCCAGCTGGCCGATGGTTTGCTGCATGCCCATGTCCTCGTCCTGCTTTTGGATGATCATCTGTACATCCGAGTCCAGCGGGCGCGGCATGGCAAGCTCATAAAAGGTTTCGTCAAACGCATCCAACGCTTTAAACGCATGGCCTTTGGCGATATGATAGACTACATTGAATATGATCGAGCAGGTAATGCCGACAACAGACGTGGCAAACGCAAACCGCATTCCGCCTAACAGGGTAGGAATGCTGGAAATGGTTGTGGTGCTATCGGTAAAGTTCATATTGGTCAGGCCTTCCATCATGCCCAGGAAGGTACCCAAAATACCCAGCGAGGTTAACAGCGACGGCAGGATTTCAGCCACCTGTCCATGACCCGGTTTAAAAACGACGGTGTCTTCGTTTACGTATTCTTCTGTATTGCAAGGCAGACCACGCAGCTCCAGCTGATCGGCATTGAGCAAAAAGCGCTGCCACTCCGGCCGCAGCGCGCGCCCGAGAAACCGGGGCTCCTGCCAGACCGGTTTTTTCTTGCTGCCGGTGGTACGTTCCAGCTTCATTACAGCGCGGTTAAGCAAAACACTGTTGCGGTACACCGGATAAATGCACTTGACGATCCCGAAAATGAACACAAGGGCGATCGTCGAATACACCAGTATCTCCGACAATCCGACCGTCAGTTGTTTGATGATTTCATTGGCCATGAACGCACCACCGATCCTCTTTCGTCAATTATTGAATATCTTAACATTTATTTCATGATTTGACAATATTATTTGCCCCTTCACCCCAGTATACGAATGTAAAAAGGCGGGGCTTCCCCCCGCCTTGTAACAAGTTCAATCGTTTGATTATGCTTCCGGCTCCAGCAAACCCAGGTCGCCGTCCTTGCGCAGGTACAGCACATTGGTTTGATCGGTATCGATATTGATAAAAACGAAGAAACTGTGTCCCAGCAGCTCCATCTGGAAAATCGCGTCGTCCACCGCCATCGGGCGTACCGGGAAGGTCTTGTTGCGGACGATTTTGCGCTTATCCTCGTCCTTATCTTCGATCTCCTCGGTAAACTCCAGTTCGTCGGAGCGGAACGCGTCCTCACGAAGACGTTTGGAAAGCTTATCGCGGTGCTTGTGAATTTGCCGTTCCATTTTCGCCAGCGCCTGATCTATGCTGAAATACAGGTTATCATCGCTGCCGGCTTCGGCACGCAGGACAACGCCGTCAATCGGTACGGTGATCTCGCAGATACGGCGGTGGTTTTTCTCCCGTGCAAGCCTCACTGTCATTTCGGTATTCTGATCCAGATACCGGCCCATTTTCTCCGTTTTGCGCAAAACGCGGTTGGTTACGGCCTGAGAAACGCTCATATTTTTGCCGACGATTGTTGTCTTCATGTGCAAGGACTC
>DAOPIR010000161.1:0-6852 GCA_035399245.1 Candidatus Limiplasma sp. | reverse complement strand
GTGTGGATGTTGTTGGCAAAGGAGAAGATGTTCTCCGTGTAGCTTTCGGAGTATTGGAATGCCACCTCTACGGACGTTTCGTCCTCGGAGACACCTTCCACATAGATGGGCTCGTCAAAGAGCACCTGTTTGTTTTTGTTTAAATATTTCACAAACTCCACAATGCCGCCCTCGTAATGGTAGGTGCGCTCGGTGTGGGGTTCGGGGCGCTCGTCGGTGAGCGTGATGCGGATACCCTTATTGAGGAAGGCCATCTCGCGCATGCGGACCTTGAGCACGCTTTCCTGAAATTCGCCGGTCTCAAAAACGCCGTCGGGATTTTCGGCGGATTTCACGTCGGGCCAGAAGCGGATCATGGTGCCCGTTTCGGTGGTGGTGCCCACAACCTTCAGGTCGTACAGTGCCTTGCCGCGCTTGTACTCCTGCTGGTGGATTTTGCCGTCCTGCCATACGTTGACGGTAAGGTGGGAGGACAGCGCGTTTACTACGCTGGCGCCCACGCCGTGCAGCCCGCCGGAGACCTTGTAGCCCTCGCCGCCGAACTTGCCGCCGGCGTGGAGCATGGTCAGGCAGACCTCCACCGCGGGGCGGCCCACCTTGGGATGAATGCCCACGGGAAAGCCGCGGCCGTTGTCGCGCACGGAACAGCTGCCGTCCTTGTGCAGGACGACGTGGATTTCGGTGCAGTAGCCGGCCAGCGCTTCGTCAACGGCGTTATCTACGATTTCGTACACGCAATGGTGCAGCCCGCGGTAGTCCGTAGAGCCGATATACATGCCGGGGCGCTTGCGCACAGCCTCCAGCCCTTCGAGCACCTGTATTTGATCTGCGTTGTATACATTCCCCTGCACGGCAGGGGTTTTGGGGTTTGATTCAGGCACGAAAATGTCCACTCCTTCAAAGCTTAAAAATCCTTTAATTTCAACACTTATTATACCATTTTCGGGGGTAAAAAGCAAAGGGAAAGCTACCTATTAAATTGAATGTGGAATTGAAAGAGAGATTGGAATTAGGAATGAGGAATGTGGAATGGCGGATAGATTGCTTCGCAATCTTCCTATTCGATTAGAGTGTTATCAGCAGGGCAACGCTTATTCTCTTGTAGATGGCTGCTGCTGATAGAAACGCAATTAATAAAATCGGCTGCGAAGCAACCGCACTGCCATATGCCCACTCGCTTTTATTGTCGTACTGCTCCCTACCGGTCGCATTACTCTGTAAAAGTTCCAAACTCCAGTTCGCTTTCGGCTTCACCGAAGTGATCCGTCCGTTTTATTGTCGTGCGCCGCACTGTCGTTTACACACTCTGTAAAACGTCTCGTTTTCGGGGCATTCACGGCTTCACCGTGACGCCCGCTGGGCACACACTTCCCTTAAACGCCACTGGGTACGCGCTCACTTCCGTGGCCCACTCCTCATTCCTAATTCGTCCCCCTTTTTACCCGCGGAATCCCGCGGGCTACCGCGGGGGGAAAGGCGCTTCTTGAATTTTGGCGACGCTCATGCTATATTGGGAGAAGTAAATCAAGAAAGGCTGATAACCGTGTCTGGACATAGTAAATGGGCAAACATACAACACAAAAAGGGAAAGACGGACGCCGTGCGCGGCAAGGTCTTTACCAAGATCGGGCGTGAGATCGCCATTGCCGTGCGCGAGGGCGGCAGCGCGCCGGAGTCAAACGCCAAGCTGCGCGACGTGATCGCCAAGGCGAAGGCCAACAACATGCCCAACGATAATATCGACCGCTCAATCAAAAAAGCGGCGGGCGAGCTGGGCAATGTAGAATATGTGGAGATCACCTACGAAGGCTATGCCCCCGGCGGCGTAGCGGTGATCGTGGAGTGCATCAGCGATAACCGCAACCGCACCGCCAGCGACGTGCGCCACTGTTTTGCCAAAAACGACGGCTCGATGGGCGTTACCGGCTCGGTAGGTTTTATGTTCGACAAAAAGGGCGTGCTGATCTTGGAGCGCAAGCCGGACGCCGACGAGGACGAGGTGATGATGGCCGCGCTGGAAGCCGGCGCCGAGGACGTGCAGGCCGATGACGATGTGTTTGAAATCACCACCGATCCCAATGCGTTTTCACAGATCCGCGAGGCGCTGGAAGCCGGCGGCATGGAGTTCCTTTCCGCCGAAATCCAGATGATCCCGCAAAACTACGTAACGCCCGATGAGGAGAACGTTGTTAAAATCCAAAAGATGCTGGATATGCTGGACGATAACGACGATGTGCAAAACGTGTGGCACAACGCCGAGATGCCGGAAGATCCAGACGACTGAAACGGCATGCCCTGCGTTGTCAGCTGCGAGCGGGAAGGGGTATCACTTACATTAGTAAGCTCTACCCCTTCCCGTTCTTGCTTCCTGGCATCTCACGCCATTTGAGTCGTCTGGAGGGAAGTAAGACAACAAAAATAAGTTTTATTGATATTCATTAAAAATAGATACTTTATGCTGTGTTGTAAGTGTAGAGGGAATTGATTACATATAAACAATATGATAAACAATGAGCGAAATTGTATAATAATTTTGGAAAAGAGTGATTGTATATTAAAATGTCTTTGAATTAGTTCTAAAGAATTTTGAATCCGAAGCCCCATATTTTCGTTGGTATTCCGTTAATTCTCTGGTCAATTTTGGCAAAATGAAAATCCTTCGGTTGCAGAGCAACCGCACAGCCATTGCCCACTTAGGTTTATAGTCGTCTCGTTCCCTGCCGGTCACGATACTCCTTAAAACCTCCCAACTCCAGTTCATTTTCGGTTTCACCGAAGTGATCCGTCCGTTTTATTGTCGTGCGCCGCACTGTCGTTTACACACTCTGTAAAACGTCTCGTTTTCGGGGCATCCACGGCTTCGCCGTGGTGCCCACTGGGCACACACTTCCCTCAAACGCCACTGGGCACACACTCACTTTCGTTGCCTATTCCTCATTAACTCCGTCCCCGTCCCCTTCGCCCCCGTCCATCATCCTCCCCACGGCCTTGAGCGCTTCCGAATGGAAGTAGAAAACCTGCCGGCGCTCGTAGTGCATGGCGTGCTCGACCTTGAACCACTCCAGGCCGTTGATGTAGCGCAGCGTGAGCACGAGGCGGTGGCGCTCGTCCTCTAATTGTTCGATCAGGGCGAGGCGGACGGTGAGGGACTCGCTGATGTGGGCGATCAGGGTTTGGAGGCGGGCCTGTGCCTCGACCAGCTCCAGTGAGCGATCCTCAAAGCTGCCGTGTGCGGGCAGGCGCTGGATGTGCGCCTGCGACAGGTGGCCGGTAGCGCGGGTGGTGGCGGCGCGCAGGCTGTCCAGCTCATTTACCAGCGCGTCGCGGCGGCAGCAAAGGTCGCGGTAATCGGAAAGCCAGTGCTTGGCCAGCTGGGCACGGTCCTTGGCATCCAACATTACGCATCCCCCTTTCTGTTGATTTTTTGGCGGATATCCGCCGCGATCTGCAGGCCGTCGCGGATACCCAGCGCGTATACGGCGGCTAACGACTGCTGATCTGCGGGCAGCGCGGACGCCGTGCGGATGGCCCTGTGCCGTACCCTGCGGCCGGCAATGGAACGTCGGATTGCTTTGAAAACCATAATATCCTCCCAAGACATACACTATTAGTATTATAACAGGCTGATAGTGTGTATTTGTACACAGTATAAGGGATAAAAAAGTGTAAGTAAACACACTATACGTATTATTTTGTGTAGACCGCCACTTTTCTTTGTGCTACAATGTTGCCAACGGAGGTGGACAGTGTGCAAACAAGGCTGAAGACGATCCGGAAATCCATGAACCTGACCCAGCGGCAGTTCGCTGATATGATCGGCGTATCGCGTGATGTTATCGCTTCGTGGGAGATTGGCCGCGTACAGCCTTCGGAGGCAATCTTACGGCTGATCTGCAACGAATGCGCCGTCAACTATGCGTGGCTGAAATACGGCGAGGGCGCCATGGAAAAGCCCGGCATGATGGATGAAACGGAAAAGCTGATTAACATCATGGAGGGCGACGATCCCTTTATGAAGGCGTTTTTGCGCGGACTGGTGGACATGCCAAAGGAAGCCTGGGAGCAGATGGAGCGATTTATCACAAGCCTGCAGCGCAAAACGGAGAAGTGACCGGGCACACAAACGGAAAACACGACATATGGAAAAATGACATAAAACACCGGGGCTGCCGCAGTTTTTTGGCTGCGGCAGCCCCGGCGTATTGAGGCGGTTGTGTGAAAAGGCGGATAACCGGTTATGCGTTTTTGTCGTTTCGCAGCAGGCTGTACTCCGTGAGGTCGACAATGCCCTTGCCCGTCCACAGGGCGCCCTGCCGGATGGTGCCTTCCTTATGAAATCCGTTTCGCATAAGCACCGCATGCGATTTCACGTTTTCCGGCATTACAAAGGCCTGAATGCGGTTGATGCCGATCTCGTTAAACAGATAATCGGTAAGCAGCCGGACGGTCATGGCAGCAATCCCCTGCGACCAATAGTCCTCGTTGAGCCGGTAGCCGAGGGTGACCATGTTGACGGCCTTATCGTAGTCAAACAGCTCCGCGACCCCGACGATGTACTCCGGCGCGGCCGCAAGGCAGATGCCCAGAAAGATGGTTTTCCGCTTGCCAAAATCACGCTCGAAATGCCCGATCATGTTGCTGACGGCGGCCCGGGTTTTGTATACCTTGCCCGGAATATAGCGAAATATGGTTTCGTTGAGGTAGATCGCGCACAGGCCGTCCAGGTCCTCCGGCTCGATTTTGCGCAGGATCAGATCGTCCGACTCGATGTGCGGAAACTTTGCGAATAAATCCTTGGCCATGGTGCACTCCCTTGGGTATGGGTTAGGGCCGGTTATTCGTCGCTGTCGTCGTTGCCGGCATTGCCGCCGGTGCTGCCGTTGGGCTGGAAGTAGCTTTCCAAAAGCTTTTTATCCAGAAACGGCAACAGCGGCAGAATCTTGGAGAAGCCGTACTTTTCCACATAATAACCGGCGGCTTTGGTCAGCTTTTTCTTTTTCATAAACGGCGCCAGGATCACAAGATCCTTTACGCTGCCTTCCTGCAGAATACGGTCGGCCAGACGGTCGATGCTATCCTTGCTCATAAACGGCGCGGCGGCGGCGACATTTTTGATGTCCAGCCCCTCTTCCAGCACAAACTCCATGCAGGCATCCACGGCGTTGCGGCTCATAAAAGGCATCAGGCCCACCAGATGCTTAACGTTTTTATCCCGCTGTATCGCCTGCACGGCCATGCTGTCTATGGCGCTTTCGCTGAGGAAGGGCGCGGCCATGACCAGTTCCTTGATGGAGATATCGGCCGCTACGTTTTCCCAGAGCTTTTCAGCCTGCTTGGGTTTTACGAGCGGCGCGACATCCAAAAATTCCTCCGCGGAAATATTCTCTTCGATCGGCTCTTCCCGCACCAGCTTTTCCACAACCTGTGCGCTTTTGCCGTTGCCCAGCAGCTCGTCGATCGTCACGCCGAAGATGTCGGCCAGCTCGCCCAGCTTGGCGATGTCGGGCATGGTCTGCCCGCGTTCCCAGTTGCTGACGGCCTGAAAGCTGATGTTCAGCCGGTCGGCCAGCTCCATCTGTGTCATATTGCGCTCCTTGCGCAGGGTGGATATGGTTTTTGCTGCGTGCTGCATATCAAACATGTTGTTTTCCTCCTATTTCATTCCATTTGTTTTCGCCCAAAAGGCCAGGGCATCCTGCCGGTCAAGCTCGGCCCAGGCGGAGGGCTTCACCGCGTTGTCCGGCTCCGTCCGCTTTTGCCTGCTGCGCTTTTTTCGGGTTTTCCACCGCTGCAACCAGTTCACACTTCCTGCCTCCTTTGTGCGGGAGAAGGCCGGGCTCTCTCCTGCCAGTACAGGATAGGGCGGGCGTGTGAAAAATGACAGCAAGCAGCCGTTGAGTTTAAAAAATCACAGCAAATGGGAGGATTCAAGCGGCGGTTGAGCAGGCGCGCAAAGCGCTGCCGTATCAGGGATAAAAACACCCTTGGCCGCGCTAAGCACGGCCAAGAGGAAAACAGATTTATGTATGCTTGGGTTGCGGATCAGGCGTTGTCGTCGTCATGGCCCTTGTAGCGGTCGCTGCGGCGGCCGGTGCGCGGCTGCTGCGTGCTGCCGGCGGTGGTGTCCGTCGTGGCGGTGTCCTCCGGCGTCTGCGGCCTGGCGTAGGGGTTTTGCGGCGTTTGCGGCGCTTGCGGCTGCGAGGAGGCGGAATAGGGAGCGGGCCGCTGCGCATAGGGATTGGGCCGGCGCGCCGTGTTTTGCGTGGACTGTGCGTAGGGGTTTTGCGGCGTTTGCGCCTGATAGGGATTCTGCGCGTTTTGCTGCGGGCGCGCATAGGGGTTGGGGCGCTGATAGGGATTGTTTTGATCCTTTTTCTGCTGCCCCGCGGCAAGCGGCGCCGCCGCGGCCGCACGGCGTGCGTAGGGGTTCTGCGTGCCGTTTTGCTGCTGTGCGCGCTGCCTTGCCGCGGCTGCGCGTGCCGCGGCCTTGCGCTTTTTATTTTGGGTCAGCGCATAGGCGTATACGCCGCCCGCGCCGCCGGCCAGCACCAGGCCGCCCAGCACCAGGCCCACCCAGCTGGTGCTGGTCTGGGTCTCCTTGGTATCCTCTTCGTAGGTGATGGGGATCATGGTGCCGATCACAAAGGTGGACGTCGGCTCCGGCGTGGCGGTAACGGTGGTTTCCGCCGCCGCGGTGGGTGTGGCATAGGGGTTAAACGGTTCGTAGGATACGTTCAGGCTGGAATTGGGGTTTTCCCAAACGTCCACGTTCCAGTCCTCCACGGCGGATACCTCGCCCTGCGTGGCCGAGCCGGAGGAGGAAGAGGAGGAGGAGGTCGTCGTTGAGGTGGT
>DAOPIR010000160.1:0-6919 GCA_035399245.1 Candidatus Limiplasma sp. | reverse complement strand
GGAGGCCATACGGCCGACTAGCCACCGAGGTTTCGCAGAAACCCAATGGCGTAGCCTCGCCTATATGGCGAGGCCGTATTGTGCTGACAACGCAGATTGGGCTTTTGGGGCAGGCTGAAGCTCTGCCGATGTATCGGCAGAGCCTTTAAGCTGTCTTCCCAGGCGGCTTTACAAAGCTGTGGCTTTGCAATTGCAATCGTATCCGGCGGCCTTATTCCACGCGCGAATCCCACGGGATATAAGCGCGGATCAGGACATCGTCCTGGTAATAATCGCACAGCAAAAATCCGTTCTCCGTTTCGTATACCTCCAGCGAGGTATTGGCGGGCACGTCCTGATCATGCCGGGCGTAATAGGTGCCCGGGCCGTAGTAGGCCTCGGTCTGCCGCAGCACGGTGGCATGCGTGGAGCCGGTGCTGCCCTCGGGCACCGTTTGCGAGGCGGAAATGCGCTTGAGGCCCGTCCACGCGCGGTAGCGCTGGCCCTGATACACGTATTCCACCATCACCCAGGGAACGCCGTTGGTCGTCACCTGCTCAAATACCGTGATGCTCGTATCCTGCGGCAGGGTGCCCAGCTCCTCGGAGTACGCGGTGCCCGGCCCCAGGCGGGTAGCCATCTTCATGGCCAGCGTGGCGGTGATGCCGGAGCGCAGCGCATAGACCGGCGAAAACGCGGAGGACGATTGCGTCGTCGTTGTGGTCGACGACCACAGCGAATCCGGCAGACGGTTATAGCTGTCGATAAAGTTGATCACGTCCTGCAAAAAGCCGGAGCCCGTCATCCCCGCGGCATAACCGGACACCGCGCTGTTTTGCAGCGTGTACAGCCGGCTGAACAGGGACTGCACGGCCTGCTGGAACGAGACGCTCTGCGTATAGCCCGTGCTTATCCACCCGCCCGACTGCAGCGTGTAGTAGGCGGTCGTCATCTCCGATACGGCCTGCTGAAAACCGGACGCCGTCGCGACCGAATAGTAATCCTGCGCCGAGGACGCGGCGTTGAAATTGTCGCGATACGGATACAGCTTTTGCAGACTGACCGCAAAGCCGACCATAGCGGCGGTTTGGGAAGACGATGATACCACCGTGGCACCCGCGGCGGCGGGCAGCAGCAGGGCACAGGCCGTCAGCAAAGAAAGGAACCTCAACCGTATATTTCGTTTCATCGTTTTTCTCCTCGCATTGTCGCGGTCGTTATAATACAGCTCCTGTAAATACAACGTTTCTTTTATTGTATTCCATGCCCCGCCGTTTGTAAAATTTCGCGTTTCAAAACAGCGCGTCCCCGTCATGCCGCGCCGCGGCAGCCGTACAGATAGTATTTTGTGTTTTCCTCCACGTTATACCAGTCCATCCGTTCCCGATTGCCTTAATTTTCAGGCGCTGTAAGCCGCATGGCGGGTTCCTCCTTTGGCATGTGCGTTCAGCGTACCGGCATCGATCCCTCTTCCCCTGGTTTCACCATGCCCGCGGGCAATCCTGTCTGTTGACAACTCCGGAATATTTGTTTATAATTGACTTATAATTAAGTCAAAGATCGGAAGTGAGCGTATGCCGCGCAGTGCGGAGCAAAACGCGCAGGTGCGCCAAACGCGAAAGGAGCAAATTTTATCGGCCGCGCTGACGGTGTATGTGCGCTTTGGCTTCTACGGCACCGATATGGACGCGGTGGCGCAGGAAGCCGGCCTGGCCAAGGGATTGATCTACTATTACTTCAAAACCAAGCGGGAGCTGTTCGCCGCGCTGTATACCCAAACGCTGGCCCGGTCGTTTGCGTTTTCGCAGCGCCTGCTGCAGCAAACCGAGGATCGGGAACCCATCGACCGGCTGATGGCGTACACCTACGCCTTTTTTGCCGAAAACGCGCAAAACCGGCAGCTGATGCAGTTTTGCATCCGGCTTCCGTTTGACGCTTACGCCGTATTCGGCCCCGAAGACTGGAAGGACGGTATTCAAAAATCCGACGTGCACCGCCGCGCACTGGCGGGCATCATCGCCCGGGGCATGGCGCAGGGGAGCATCGCCAACGTCGATCCCAACGCCGCGGCACACAGCTTTTGGTCCGTGTTTGTCGCCAACGCCTTTTCTTACGCCAGGCTGGCCGCGGAGGGCAAAACGCCGGCGAATCATCCCGCGGACGATTTTGCGCACGTCGTGCAGTTTTGTTTTCAGGGGCTGGGCGTCGAGCGCGGTGTGTGGATCGCGGCCATGAACAAGATCCTACGGGAAAAACAGCAGGGAGGCATTTCCGATGAAAGTCTATCGGAGTGAACGGGCAAAACGAAGGATACTGAACACCTATGACCAGCTGCTGGCGCAGTGGGGCGTGGAAACGGAAGAAAAGGACATCGATACCTACTACGGCACGACGCATGTGGTGTGCTGCGGCAGCGTGGACAATCCGCCGCTGGTGCTGTTTCACGGTGTAGGCGACGACGCGGCGCTGATGTGGCTGTACAATGCCAAGCCGCTCGCGGCGCAGTTCCGCCTTTACGCGCTGGATACCATGGGCGGCCCCGGCAAAAGCCGCCCCAACACGCACTATGATCGCACCTACGACGACGTGCGCTGGATTGACGAAACGCTCAACGGGCTGGGGCTGACACAGACCTTTGTGGCGGGCGTGTCCAACGGCGCGTACCTGACGCAGCTGTACGGCCTGCGCCGCCCCGAGCGGGTGCGCGGCATGGTGTGCATGGCCGGCTCGGTGCCCGTGGGCAGCGGCAGCCCGATCAAAACCATGATCAAAATCTTTTTCCCCGAGGCGCTGTTCCCCACCAAACGCAATACCCTCCGCCTCATACGCAAGCTCTGCGGGAGCAACAGCCGCGTGTTTACCGATCATCCCCTCGTCATCGAGCATTACCGCGCGCTGCTGAAGGGCTTTAACAACATGGCGATGGGTTACCACCATCTGGAACACTTCAGCGACGCGGATGTGGACGCCATCCGCGATAAAGCGCTGTACCTGATGGGCGAGGCCGATCCGTTCGCGCTTTTAGGCGGCAAGGCGGCGCTGCTGGATCATCAAATGAACGCGAAGTTCTATCCGGACACCGGCCACGGCATCAACCACGAGCGGACCGACGCCGTTAACCAGGAAATTATCCGGTATTTTCTGCCGGCTGCACGCTAACCTATACAACCCCCGCCTGTTTCGGCGGGGCGTTTTTACGTTGCCGCCAAACCCAAGCCACGCTTCTGTTTTGCGCACCGGATAGGCAATTATCCGTATGCTCTGGTCTATTTTTGTCCATCCCATACAAACAATATTTTACCGGCCGCAAAATTGGGGTACCGGCGCAACAAATCAAAGCGATTGCTATCCGTGCATTGCGTTTTGTATAGTAAAGGCATAAAAACGCGATGCGAAAGCAGCCGCCCGTATGGGCGCCGCTTTTGCGCACAACGATAGGGAACATGAAAGGAGTGACGCATGACATGTCCAATGTACTCATGCACATCAACACCCGCGCGGAATCGATCAGCATGTGGACCGCCATCAACCTCATCCTGCCGGATGACCGGGCAGAGGGCGAGTTTCCCGTGCTGTGGCTATTACATGGCGGCGGCGGCAACGAAAACGACTGGGTGGAGGAAACCGGCATCCGCCGGTATGCCGACAAAAACAACATCGCGGTCGTGATGCCGTGGGCCGGCCACAGCCGTTACTGCAACATGACCTGGGGCTCCGACTATTTTACGTATCTCACCGAGGAGCTGCCCAAGATCGTCAGGCACATCTGCCCGCGCATATCCCAAAAACGGGAGAATAATTTTATCGCGGGCCTGTCGCTGGGCGGCAGCGGCGCGATCTCACTGGGCATGCGCCGGCCCGACCTTTACGGCGCGATCGGTGTGCTGTCGGCCTCCAGCATCATTCCGCTGGAGTACCTGCGCGCCAAATCGGCAGGCGGCCCGCCGGCGCCCGGCGGCCCCGGCCGCAAGAGCGTCAACATGCTCAACTTCGGCGTGGAGGATACCGGCGACCTGAAGGGCAATCCGGAGCACGATGTGCTGCTTAACGCCGAGAACATCATCAAGGAAGGCAAGCCCGTTCCCAAGGTGTTTCACGCCGTGGGCATGGAGGACCATGCCTATCCCGTCGGCCTGGGGCTGAAGGAATTTTTTGAGAAATTCGACGGCAATCCCTTCCGCTACGAATTCCACACCGAGCACGGCACGCACAGCTGGGAGTTTTGGGACAAATGGCTTCCGGTGTTTATCGAAGCGGCCTTGAAAGACAGGGGGGAATAATATGTCGTTTATCCAAATGCAGCTCCATTCCGAGTGCCTGACCCGCAAGGCGGAAATTAACGTGATCCTGCCTGAAATGAGCGATGAGCGCCGTCTGGACAACGGCAAATATCCCGTGCTGTGGCTGCTGCACGGCGCGACCGACGACCAGACCATGTGGCAGCGCTTCACCTCGCTGGAGCTCTACGCCCAAAAGCGCGGCATCGCCGTGGTGATGCCCGCCGTGGACATCAGCTTTTACGCCAATATCGACGCCGGCCGCTACTTTGACTATGTTACGCAAGAGCTGCCGCGCATGCTGCAAAGCTACTTCCCCCTCTCCGAAAAACGGGAGGACAACTTTATCGCCGGCATGTCCATGGGCGGCCACGGCACCATGAAGCTGGGCTTCACCAGGCCCGAGCTTTACGCCGCCATGGGTATCTTCTCATGCGCGAACTTCATCGACCTGATGGGCTCGGGCAACATGCTCCCCGGCGGCCGGCGCGTGCCGCTGAACTTTGTGCGCTGGCTGGTGTTCGGCACCGACGACGGCGACCTGACCAAGTGCCACAACACCGAGCACGACAACCGCTACCTGGCACGCCTGGCGTCCGAAAGCGGCAAGCCGCTGCCCAAGATTTTTGGCTGCTGCGGCACGCAGGACGGCTGCCACGACTCCGAAAAGGCCGATCTGGACTACTTCCGCAGCCTGCCCAATCCCTTTGAGGTGGTGTTCTTCGACAGCGTAGGCATCCACTACTTCGATTTCTGGGACGAGTGGCTCAAGGTGTTTATCCAATGGTTGCCGATCCGCAAACGCACAAAGGAGATTCTCTGACATGAACGGCATGCTGTGCGAATACAACGTCGAAACGCCCATGCGCGACGGCGTAATCCTTCGCGGCGACCTGTACAAGCCCTACGAGCGGGGGGAATACCCCCTGCTCCTGTGGCGTACCATTTTCCGTAAAAACACGCTGCCCCGCGCCTTTGGCCAGTATGACCCCGCCTATTTCGTGCGGCGTGGCTATGCCGTGTTTATCCAGGACGCGCGCGGGCTGGGTGAATCGGACGGCGAGTTCGACCGCTTCACCGCCGACGGCAAGGACGGCTACGATACCATCGAGTGGCTGGCCGAGCAGGACTACTGCAGCGGCAGCATCGGCATGATCGGCAACTACTACGCCGGATACCTGCAGCTGATGGCGGCGGCCGAGCAGCCGCCCCACCTCAAGGCCATCTGCCCGTTCCAAACCAGCGTTTCCGTCAACCGCGACTGCGACAACCGCGGCTTTATGTTCTATTCCCATGTGGGGTGGTGCATGTCCCGCCAGATCAGCCGCCTGCGCGACGGCCGCTACGACGACGAAACCACGCAGAAATACCTGCCAATGCTTGAGGACTACATCCGGGACTATCCCAGGCGGCAGCTGCTGCACCGCCCGCTGAAGGATATGCCCGCCGTGAAAAACACGCCCTTCCCCCTGCTCAGGGACTACTACAAGCATCTGGTGGAAGGATACGACAACTTTGACCTGATCCACAAGGAAGGCCGCAACATGGACCTGCGTACCGTAACAGTACCTGCGTTTTACGTATCCGGCTGGTACGATTCGTCGCGCAACGCGCTGGTGGAGCACTGCCGCGTGCAGCGGGAAAACGGCGTGGACAGCCGTGTGCTGATCGCCCCGTGGAAGCCCGGCGAGCTGCCCGAACGCGCCGACAGCGCACTGGAAACCGGCGCAAGCATCGTGGACGTACAGCAGGAAATGGTGCAGTGGTTTGACCATTGGCTCAAGGGCAAGGCCGCGCCCGCGTGGAAGCCCTGCCGCTACTATGACATCGTTACGCAGACCGCATGGGAAGGCGACCGGTGGAACGACGGGCACGATACCCTGCGCACGTGGTACCTGGCCGAAGGCGGCCGGCTGACCGATCAGGCATCCGGCTTTGCCACCGATGTATACGTATGCGATCCCGCCCATCCCCTGCCGTTTCTCCCGTTTGGCGCTGCCGGCAAGCTGAAGCCCGCCGGTACGGACACCCTGCGCTATCTCTCGCGCCTCACACACGCGCCGCTAACGATCCGCGGCCTGGTGCGCGCGCAGGTGTACCTGTCCTCCGACGCCCGCGACGCGGATGTGGTGATGCGCCTGTGTGATGTGGACGCGGACGGTGCCGCCTTCGTAATCTGCGACGGGGCCACCCGCGCACGCTACCGCGGCTCCTGGACCAGCGAACCGCTGGAGCACGGCAAGGTCTACCAAATCGACGTGCTGCTGGGCAACGTAACCTATACCGTAAAGCCCGGCCATCGGCTGGCGCTGGAGATCACGGGCAGCGCGTTTCCCAAGTACGATATCAACTACGGCACCGCCGTGCGCCCGCCCGACGATACCGACAGCGTTATTTCCCACAACCAGATCCATTGCTCCGGCAGCTATCCGTCCCGTCTCCAGCTGCCCATACAAAAAAACCAGGGCTGAGCCGGCCGCGGCACGCCGGACCGGTCGTCGGACACCCCTCCTGCCCGCCTCGGTTCGGCGCAGCCCGCAAAGCTGCCTCGGCAGGCTGCCCGTTATCCTCTTTATATTCGCAAAAAAGCGGCGTTTTTAAGCGCCGTTTTTTTACGTCAGCAATCCTGTCGGCGGCACGCTTTGGCGTTCTTTTGTATAATT
>DAOPIR010000159.1:0-6946 GCA_035399245.1 Candidatus Limiplasma sp. | reverse complement strand
CATGTCCGGCGGTATTGATGTCGGTACCGATACACCCGGTGAAATCCTGTATTCCATGCAGTACCGGCTGGATCAGGAGGACATCTATCTGGATGGCGATGTGCAGATATCCATGCCGATCGGTGAAAAGCAATCGCTTGATTCGCTGGTAATCGACCGCGAGAACGATCAAGTTGCGCTGCCGGATAAGGGCATCATTACCTTCACATTGGATTGCTCCACGCGCGACCAGATCATCGAGCTTACCCCGAACATCGAAACCGTCGGCGAGCGCTGGAGCGCCAGTGTCAGCGACGTGATCTTTACCCCCATCCAGACCTATGTTACGGTGGATTGGTCGGTTAATCCCGATGTGATGCAGGCGCATATCGACGCCAACGGCGACGGCTTCCGCGATGAAGACGGCACCCTGTACTGGCTGTACACCGGCGTGGATGCCGTGGGCGACGAAGTGCAGTCACTGGAGCTCGTGGACAAAACCGGCACGCCGGTGTTTGACAGCTGGGACGGCTTCTACGGCAATCAGGGCGTCGGTCCCGAGCAGGCGTGGTTTACCTTTCCCTACTCCGATAACCTGCCCGAAGAGCTGTACCTTGCCCCGGTTATTGACGGCATCGTCGATATGAGCTACGCCATCCGCGTTCGGTAACATACGGTCATAGAAATACGGGGCGCCGCACCATGCGGCGTCCCGTATTTTATGCCCTGGTTTACCTATGCTTCGGCGAGTGCCTTCCCCAGTACCCTGCACTGTTCCAGCCCTGCCTCGTCCGGCGTTTCGTTCAAGATCAGGCCGTCGGCAAGCAGGTCGGCGCCAAGTGTTTTGCAATCCTCTTCCCAGGTGCGCATCCACTCGCCGTCACCCCAGCCATATGATCCGAACAGCGCAATCTTTTTTCCGCGCAAGGCAGGTTTGCAGCTTTCAAACATCGGTGCAAATTCGCTGTCCTCCAGCTCTTCGCTGCCCATGGACGGGCAGCCGAACGCGATCGCCTTGTACTGGTCTACCATATCTGTCACAAATTCCGCCGCGGTAAACAAGTCCGCCCCTGCCGCTTTGGCAACCGCCTCGGCCATCGCCTGTGTATTCCCTGTTCCGCTCCAATATACAACCGCCGTTTTGTTCATAATATTTCCTCCCGTCATGTTATGCGGGCTTTGCCGCAACCGTCAGTTTTGCCAATGGGGTACCGGTATAAAACTGTTTGGAATAGATCGATGTGCACTTGCGGTAACGCGCAAAGATGCGCATGGCTTCGTCCGCTTGACCGTACACCTTCCAGCAGCCGCACAAAAGGCAGTTTTGACCGCGGTTGCGCATGAAGCCCGTCACATCCGCTAGCGGATACCCGAGAAACAACCCGATCTCATGGGGAAACAGCTCCTGGTCTTCCAGCCGCTGCCGCAGGGTAGCCAGCGCACCGCAGACAGTAAAATCTCCGTACCCGCATTCCCGCAGCGTTGCCTGTGCCTTGGGGCATGTCAGGCATTGTGTCAGCAGCGCTTCACGGTACAGGTAGAACAATGTACGATCCTTTCCCTGCTTCAGCACGGTCAGCCGTGCACCTTTGCCCTCGATGGTTCGGTTAATCCGTTCTGTTTCCCGTTTTAACGCCTCCGCATCGTCCGCATCCGCGTTGAACAGGCTTCCTGTTTTCATGCCCGCCAGCGTTGGTGCTCCGTAGCGTATCATCAGTTTCTCCAGCACCGGTTCTCTCCTTGTTTTGTAGTTAGTGTGCTCTAACCTTTCTCTCTTGAAATGCGCGCCTTGGGTTGGCGCGCGGTTAGTGTTGTCTAACTATGATCATTTTATATGATATTTCTGATCTTGTCAAGCGGTATTGCCGATTGCTATTTTACGTTTGTAAAACGCCGCGAATTATGATCGGCATTCCCCGCTATTTCCGTTCCTTCTGGCATTGGGGGCAGTAGTACACGCTGCCGCCCATATACGCGGCTTTCACAATTTCGCCGCCGCACACCGGACAGGGCTGCCCGACCGTATTCTTGCTCAACAGCGTATGATACCCGCCGGGTTTGCCGAAAATATCCGTTTCCGTATCGCGCCCGCCCTGGACCGTCATCTTGCACAGCGTGGTTTTTACACTGCCGAACAGTTCTTCCATTTCCTGTTCCGTCAGCAAATTGATTTTAGTCTTGGGGTGTACGTGCGCATTGAACAGGATATCCTGCAGCACGCCGTTGCCAAGCCCCGGGATACGCTGCTCCGTCGCCAGAAACGCTTTGGCGCTTTTGCCGGAGTTCTCCTCCGCCAGCTCCAGAAAATATGGCAGATCAAACAGATCGGAAAGCGGCGAAGGCAGGCGCTTGGCCACCCTGTAATATTCGTCGTCATATGCGCCTTCCGTAAACGCCACAGCCCGCCGTACATCTGCACGCTGCAGGCAAGCGCGGAGGAATCCGTGAAGGTGATCAGCAGCTGATGACGGGTTAAAAAGGTTTCATCCGGCGCAAAATAACGGATATTAATCCCCTCGGCCAGCAATACCCGCTTGTCCTCCGCCGCTATTTCCACCTTGCCGCCAACACCTCTGGCCTTACCGATAATCTTTCCGGACAGCAGTGCGCCGTATCCGGCCGGATCGCCAAAATACCACGCTAATTTATGCGGTACGGCATTCGCCTGCACGCTTGCAATCGTCTTGCCTTTCACGGTCTCATTCAGTTGTCCGGCTAAGCTGATGCTTTCCGGCAATTCGATCATCGTGCCGCACCCCTTCAATTTTACATTTCTGTACCTACAATACCAGATTACTACAAATTATACAATATAATAGCGTCGAAATCTATTTGCAGTTTTTTTTATTGTTTCTCATTTTTGTAAGGCGCGCTGTTATTTGCAATCCATTCACCTAACTTCAACGCACAGCCGTCTATAAAGCAGGAACAGAGTGATGAGCTGCGTATATAAGTACAAAACCATAGACGGCCAGCGCGTATGGCTGGAGCCCGTGAATGAAATCGGATATTATTGCATCAGCGGCAAACGAATTTTCCACGGCATAACCGCGGAATGCTGCAGCAACTACCTGTATACCTCCTTTTCGCTGCCGGCAGGCGAGTTTGTGGTTTCCGTAGCCGGTACCGACAGCTATCGTGTAACGGTCAGCCCCTTGCGGGAGACAGATGTGCTTTATGCGGACGTCCCGATTGTGTCCTTTGATACCGCGAAAAAGGAACTTGAAAAGCAAATCCAGTGCGGGCTTTTACGCGATGTGCTGGAGGTCAAGCTGTGCTATGCCCCATACCGTGATCCCGATGATAACAATGTGTTCTACCTGCTGCCCGTTTGGTTTGCCAAATGCGTCTGTGCCAATACCGCCGATTACGAATTTGAACGATGATTGATCCGGTTACACAGGAAGTCTGCGAAGACGAGCGCCAGTTCAGCGAAGAAGCCGTAGCGGGACAATCCGGCACATTGATGGATTGGAGCGCCACAGGCCGCTATCTGCGCGAGGTGCCGACCATTATCACTTGGGATGATGTAAGTCTGGAATAGCAAAAACGGCCGCCGTAAGGATATCTCTTACAGCGGCCGTTTTGGTTATGGTTTGGTTATTTCATCTTTGCGTTAATCGCGGCGTGCGCGGCAGCCAGGCGGGCAATCGGCACACGGAAGGGAGAGCAGCTGACGTAGGTCAGGCCGATGTTGTGGCAGAACTCGATGGTGGCAGGATCGCCGCCATGCTCGCCGCAGATGCCCAGCTTGATGTTGGGGCGGGTTTCGCGGCCGGCTTTCGCAGCCATCTTCACCAGCTTGCCAACGCCTTTCTGGTCGAGCTTGGCAAAGGGATCGCTCTCAAACACCTTGTTGGTGTAGTAGCTCTCCAGGAACTTGCCGGCGTCATCGCGGCTGAAGCCAAACGTCATCTGCGTAAGGTCGTTGGTGCCAAAGGAGAAGAACTCGGCTTCGGTGGCGATCTCATCGGCCAGCAGTGCGGCACGCGGGATCTCGATCATGGTGCCGATGTGGTACTGCAGCTCGGTGTTCTGCTCTTTAAAGACCTCTTCGATGGTCTCCACCACGATGTTTTTCACGAACTTGAGCTCTTTCACCTCGCAAACCAGCGGGATCATGATCTCGGGTACGATATCGTAGCCCTTTTCCTTCTTCACCTTGATGGCGGCCTGGATCACGGCGCGGGTCTGCATCTTGGCGATTTCGGGATAGGTGACGGCCAGGCGGCAGCCACGGTGGCCCATCATCGGGTTGAACTCGTGCAGCGCGTCGATCTTCTCGTCAATCGCCTCGGGCGTGGTGCCCAGTTCCTTGGCAATCGCGGCGATTTCGGCGGTCATGCTCTTGGCGGGCAGGAACTCGTGCAGCGGCGGATCGAGGTAACGCACGGTCATCGGGCGGCCTTCGAGCGCGGTGTACATGGCTTCAAAATCGCCCTGCTGCATCGGCAGGATCTTGGCCAGCGCCGCTTCGCGCTGTTCCACAGTGTCGGAAAGGATCATCTCGCGTACGGCGGCAATGCGGTCGGCCTCAAAGAACATATGCTCGGTGCGGCACAGGCCGATGCCCTCGGCGCCGAATGCCACAGCCTGCTTGGTGTCGCGGGGATTGTCGGCATTGGTGCGCACCTTCAGGGTACGGGCCGCGTCCGCCCATGTCATCAGGCGGGCAAAGTCGCCGGTCACGGATGCTTCCACGGTGGGGATCGCTTCGCCGTACACATTGCCGGTGGAACCATCGATGGACACATCGTCGCCCTCGTGATAGGTTTTGCCGCCTACGGTAAAGGTTTTGGCTTCTTCATTGATTTTCAGTACGCCGCAGCCGACAACTGCCGCACGGCCCATGCCGCGGGCCACAACAGCCGCGTGGCTGGTCATACCGCCGCGGGCGGTGAGGATGCCCTTGGACAGGTCCATGCCTTCGATATCTTCCGGCGTGGTTTCTTCACGCACGAGGATGGCGGCAATGCCCTTGCGGCCTGCATTGGCGGCAGCGGAGGCGGAGAAATATGCCTTGCCGGCGGCTGCGCCCGGAGAAGCGGGCAGGCCCTTGGCGATCGGCGTGGCGGCCTTGATGGCCTTGGGATCAAAGTTCGGGTGCAGCAGGGTATCCAGCTGCTTGGGCTCCACCTTCAGCACGGCTTCGTCGGTGGTAAGCATTTTTTCGTCTACCAGATCCACGGCGATTTTCAGCGCGGCCATGGCGGTGCGCTTGCCGTTGCGGGTCTGCAGCATGTAAAGCTTGGCGTGCTCGATGGTGAACTCCATGTCCTGCATGTCACGGTAGTGGTCTTCCAGCGTCGTGGCGATCGCCACAAACTGCTTATACACATCAGGCATGGTGTTTTGCAGAGAGCTGATGGGCTGCGGCGTACGGATGCCGGCCACAACGTCTTCGCCCTGCGCATTCATCAGAAATTCGCCGTAGAGCTTCTTTTCGCCGGTGGAGGGGTCACGCGTGAAAGCAACGCCCGTGCCGGAGTCTTCGCCCATGTTGCCAAACACCATCGCCTGTACGTTTACGGCGGTGCCCCAACTGGAGGGGATATCGTTCATACGGCGGTAGTAGATCGCGCGGGGGTTATCCCAGGAGCGGAACACGGCCTTGATGGCCTCCAGCAGCTGTTCCTTGGGATCCTGCGGGAATTCCACGCCCTTTTCCTTTTTGTAAATACCCTTGAAAATTTCCACGAGCTCTTTGAGGTCGGCAGCGGTCAGTCCGGTATCGTACTGCACGCCCTTTGCCTCTTTCATCTTGGTGAGTGCGCTTTCGAAATTGCTCTTTTTGATCTCCATCACGACGTCGGAGAACATCTGGATAAAACGGCGGTAGCTGTCATATGCAAAGCGCTCGTTGCCGGTCTGCTTGGCCAAACCCTTTACGGCTACATCGTTGAGGCCGAGGTTCAGGATGGTGTCCATCATGCCGGGCATGGAGGCGCGGGCACCGGAACGAACCGATACCAGGAACGGATTTTCCAGATCGCCGAATTTCTTGCCGCAAATAACTTCGGTCTCGGCCAGCGCGGCGTTGATTTCCTTCATGATATCATCGTTAATGTTCTGGCCGTCTTCATAATAACGGGTGCAGGCTTCTGTGGTCACGGTAAAGCCCTGGGGCACGGGCAGACCGATATTGGTCATCTCCGCAAGGTTGGCGCCTTTGCCGCCCAGCAGCTCGCGCATGCTCGCATTGCCCTCTTTGAACAGGTATACATACTTTGCCATGTGTTCGTTGTCCTCCTCAAAATCTTTCTGTGGACCGCCACAGTTCTTGTGCTGATCCTTTCAAACTATCCAAATAATTATACACAGTTTGTATGGCATGTGCAAGGAAAAAGACAGACTTTTACGTGTTTTCCTGCGCAATCGGTGCAAAGGCCGGCTGATCAATGCTTTGCCTTGTACTTTGCAGCGTACAAATTTAATCATATCCGTCGGAAATCACCTGTTCCAGATAGATTCTTTGGCCAAAAGCGCCGTTTTTCTTCTGCTTTTGCAATCGTATTTCTTCCAATGATGCAAAGCTTATCCCCCGCAGGTCGAGCAGCGCACGGATCACCTCCATAATATCGGCCAGTTCCTCCACATCTTCTGATGCCAGATATTCGCGGGTCTCCTCCAGCAGCTTTTGATTAAGCTCCGCCCTGTACTCCGGCATGGACAGGGTTCTGGTAACGGCCTTCTTGCCGCTTTTGGCAATGATCTGCGGAATAAGGTCCCGCACCAGTTTATGGTATTCTTTCACGCTCATCATACTTCACCCCTTACATTTTTTAAGTATAGCCTATTGACCTAAGTAGAAACAAATTCTTTTCGCAAATAATCGGGAAATTGATGCAGCAAGATATTGACAGTCTGCCGATCCTGTAGTATGATAGGTTTCGCCGCTTGAAAAGGCGCGTAACGCGGGGTAGAGCAGTTTGGTAGCTCGTCGGGCTCATAACCCGGAGGTCGAGGG
>DAOPIR010000158.1:0-7009 GCA_035399245.1 Candidatus Limiplasma sp. | reverse complement strand
ACCAAGCAGTAGGTAGATATACAGCGCTCGGTACCATTTGCTGCTGCCCTTGGATCGCGAAATGGCGTAGCTCATCATAGGCATGAACGCGATGTTGCCCAGCAGCACCAGCACAGTGATATAAACCGTGTTGAGCAGCGCCTGAAAATACTTGCCGCCTTCCAGCACGGTTTTAAAGTTATCAAAATTCAAGGATTCCGGCAGCGTAAAAAAGCTGGCTGTGTTTTCCGCCACGGTTTTGAAGGCAGTCATTACCGTGATATACAACGGCAGGAGGATCATCAGCACGCCGGCGATCAAGAACGCATACACCGCCGTGTTCCCAAGTTTGCTCTGTTTCAAGGTCTCACACCTTCTTCCGACCGGAAATAAAGATCTGCACAGCGGAAATGAGCGCGATCACCACACCGATCACGATCGCCTCCGCGACGGCATAACTGAATTTCATTTCCACGAACGCGTTGGAATAAATGAGCAACGATACGCTTTCCGTAACGCCTCCCGGCCCGCCGTCGGTAAGACTCTTAACGTAGTCGAACACCGTGATGCCGCCTTTGATTGTCAGCACCATGACGACGCTCAGCACCGGGATCAGAAAGGGCAGAGTAATGTGTAAAAACCGCTGTATCGTGTTGACTCCGTCCATCGCGGCGGCCTCGTAGAGCTCTGCCGGCACGGTTTGCAGTCCGGCTAAAAACAGGAGCGTCGGCATCGCCACGCCCTGCCATACGTTAACAAACAAAATGCCGTAAACCGCCGTCTTTGGACTGGAGAGAATATTCTTGCTTAAAAACTCAATCCCGAGGGCGGAACCGATGGGCGGAATGGCCCGATAATAAATCTGGTTAAAGATCAGACCAACCGTGATCATGCTCAGTACCGCGGGCAGAAAATACATGGACCGGAAAAACGTTATGCCCTTAATCTTGCTGTTGAGCAGATGGGCCAGAATGATTCCCAGAATGACGATGCAGATCGTCAGCATCACGCAGTATTTGGCGTTGAAAATAAGCGCGTTGAGGAACCGCTTGTCGTTAAAAATATTGACGTAGTTTTTAAACTGTATGAAAGTGATCTTTCTGGAAATTCCGTTCCAGTTCGTCATACTGTAGTATATTCCGAGGAGGACCGGGAAGATAAAAAAGGTGCTGTAGAGCAAAAGGCCGGGCAGGCTGAACAAAGCAAAAGTGATTTTTTTCGATTTATCTGCCTGCCGGCTCTTCCCTTTTCGCAGAGATGCCCGCCTGTTTGCGATCGCGTTCATGTACTCACTCCTTGCTGTTTGGGTGCCGCCCCCTATGGTAGGGGTATATGGCCGATAAAGGTTGCCTGAAAGGCCTCCCGCTAAAAAAAGGAGTCCATGGCCGCTACTCTCCGGAGCCATACAGACGGCGTATGGATAACCCAAAAGGTTCCGGCCCGGCATGCCGGGCCGGAAGGATATAGTGTGAGGTTACTGGTTGTACAGCTTCATGATTGCTGCGCCGAAAGCCTGTACGAATTCATCGATATCGCCGTCTACATAGAGCTGCTGGCCGGGGGCACGCATCTCTTCACGAAGGCCGGTGGGCCAGAAGTTGACCTGAGTCAGGAACATCTTGCCTTCGTCCATGAGTTCTTTCATGTACATGTGCTGGGCTTTATCGTAGGTAACGCCCTTGATCATATTCACGTTGCCGTCCAGCTCGTAGTACTTCTGGGCAACTTCCGTGGTGGAAAGGTATTCGATGAATTTCAGAGCCTGTTCCGGATACTTGCAGGAAGAGGACACCGCGAAGGAAGTATCGATATTTACAGGTACGGAAAGCTCATCGGAAAGCGGGGACGGGATGGGGATCAGCTTTACGGCGATATCCGGATTGGCTGCCTGCATGGTGGATAACATCCAGGTGCCGGAGAACATCATCGCGGCTTTGCCGTTTACGATATCGGCCACGGCGGATTCATAGTCGAGGCCCAGCGAATCGGGCGTGCTGTACTGGGCGATATCCAGGCACATCTGCGCGAAGCCGCGGATGGTCGCCGAATCTTCCACGTTCATTTCGCCGGAAGCGATTTTCTGGAATTCTTCATCGGAGTCGTGGTTGAGTACGCCGATGGTGCGCTCCAGGCGCTGGGCTACGTTGCCGACATCCTTGTTGGGCAGGGCGAACGCATCATAACCATTGTCGTACAGCGTTTTGCAAGCCGCAAGCAGATCCGCATAGGTGGCGGGCTCCGCGATGCCGAGCTCCTCGAAAATATCCGTGCGGATATAGATGCCGTAGCTGCTCAGTGTCATGGGCAGCGCATACTGGCGGCCGTTGTAGGCGGACATATCCAGCATGGTGTCGGATACGTTGCTCATGAAGGCTTCGTCTGTGAGGTCCAGCATCAGCCCGTCGTCAAACATGGCCTTGTATTTATCCTCAGCGGGATATACGTTGAGGATGTCTGGCATTTCGTTGGTGGCGATCCGGGTTAGCAGCACTGTGCCGGAATCGGAGACAGAGGTCAGAGTGATCTTGATGTCGGGATTCAGCGCCATGAAGTCCGCAATGATTTCCTCCATAACACTGACCGTTTCGGGCTTTAGGGAGTAAAACTCCAGCTCGACCGGTTCCGAATCCGCCAATGCGACACTCCAGGCTGAAGTGAGCATCATCAGGGTCGCCAGTAAGATGGCGACAAATTTTGGGGCTTTCATTCCTTGTTCCTCCTTAATTGTTCTGTGTATGCTGCAACGATCCGAAAAGGCCGGACCGTCATCGGCTTTTTGTCTGGAAATGCGCATGATGCAGGAGGGTTTCCACGCAAAGGCGATTGCATGACAAGAAGCGATAAAGGATGGCCGTTAAGCATTCGTCTCAACACACCAGTAATGCACATCTCGTGCAACTTATGACCTCATTATAACCATATCTGAAAATCATCGAAATTGTGAATCTAAAGAATTCATTGCTGTTTCTCATATTTATCATAAAAAGATGTGGCTTATGGCAGAACCTTGGCAGTTTCATACTTGTTTTCGCAAAAACCGAAAAAGAACAGCGGAGACGCCGCGCGTGGTATCCCCATTACAGGCGGTCGGCTTACAACCGCGCTATACCGGGAAGATTATAAAAGATGCCCGTTCCTTAATGGACGGGCATCGGTGTTCCTCTATTCGCGCTGATGAAGTCAGAGGATTTTATGTCCCTGCGGATCCTGTGATACGCAACCGGAGATTGGGCAATTGCGCGGTTTTCGACTGGCATCTGGATTTCAGAAATGAAGTCCCCGGCACCCGCTAAAACTCTGCGCTTCCCGTAGTGCGTGGGAAGGGCAGCACGTCGCGGATATTGCTCATGCCGGTCAAGTACATGATCAGGCGCTCAAAGCCCAGGCCGAAACCGGCGTGCGGCGCGGTGCCGAAGCGGCGGGTATCCATGTACCAGCCGTACTGCTCCTCGCTTAAACCGTATTCGGCCAAACGGCCCTGCAGCACCTCGGGGCGCTCCTCGCGCTGGCTGCCGCCGATCAGCTCACCTACGCCGGGTACGAGCATATCCACCGCCGCCACGGTTTTCTGGTCGTCGTTGAGACGCATGTAAAACGCCTTGATCTCGCGCGGATAATTGTATACAAACACAGGCTTGCCGAAGTGCTTTTCGGTCAGGTAGCGCTCGTGCTCGGTCTGCAGGTCGCAGCCCCAGCTGACGGGATAATCAAACTGCACGCCGCTGTTCATCAGAATATCGATCGCGTCGGTGTAGGTGCAGCGTACAAACTCGCTGTTGACCAGCGCATTCAGCTTATCCAGCAAGCCTTTTTCCACAAAGCTGTTGAGAAAATTCATTTCGTTGGGCGCCTGCTCCATAACGTGCGAGATTACATACTTGAGCATTTCCTCCGCCAGCGCCATATCGTCAAACAGGTTGGCAAAAGCGATTTCCGGCTCGATCATCCAAAACTCGGCGGCGTGGCGCGGCGTGTTGCTCTTTTCAGCGCGGAAGGTGGGGCCGAAGGTGTAAACGTTTCGAAACGCCATACAGAACGTTTCCACATTCAGCTGCCCGCTTACGGTAAGGTTGGACTGCCTGCCAAAGAAATCCTGCGCGTAATCTACCGCGCCCTGCCCGGTGCGCGGCGGATTGCCGACATCCAGTGTCGTTACCTGAAACATTTCGCCCGCGCCTTCGCAGTCGCTGGCGGTGATAAGGGGCGTATGCACGTACACAAAGCCGCGCTCCGCAAAGAACTGGTGAATGATCTGCGCCGTCAGCGAGCGGATGCGAAACACCGCGTAATAGGTATTCGTGCGCGGCCGCAGATGCGCGATGGTGCGCAGATATTCAAAGCTGTGGCGCTTCTTTTGCAGCGGATAGGCGGGATCGCACGCGCCGATAACTTCCACGGTATCGGCCTTCAATTCAAAGGGCTGTTTCATCCCCGGGGTAAGCGTCAGCGTGCCCGTGGCGCAGATGGCGCTGCCCAGCGTGATTTTAACGGCCTCGGCAAAGCGGTCGGTCTTGCCGTCCTCCAGCACGATCTGCAGGTTTTTGAAGCTCGTACCGTCGTTGATCTCGATAAAGCCGAACGCTTTGGAGTCGCGCACGGTGCGCACCCATCCCGAGAGGGTAAAACCGGCAATGTCCTCCTTGGGCGGGTTTTGAAATAAGGCTTGTACGGATAACGGTTTCATGCCAAATCCTCCATAGCTTGTTTTGCCAGCATCGCCGCGCCGATAAAGCCCGCGTCCGCGCCCAGCGTAGCGATTTTGATATCGGCGCATGGAACCTGCGGGAATACCAGGTAGCTCTCAATGCGCCGCTGCAGCGCGTCCAGCAGGAAATATCCCGCTTTGGAGATGCCGCCGCCCAGCACGATCACCTGCGGATCCAGCAGGCAGATTACCGAGGACAGCGCGATGCACAGGTAGTGAATGTATTGGTCAAACACGGCGAGGGCAACGGGATCGCCGTCCTTGGCCGAATCAAAGATCATCTTGCCGTTCAGCCGTTCCAGATCATTACTGCACGCGGCCCACAGCATGCTTTCGCGGTGCTGCTGCGCGGCCTCGCGGCCGAGCCGGATGAGGGCGGTGGCGCTGCAATACCTCTCCAGACAGCCTTTGCGGCCGCAGGTGCAGGGAATGCCGTCAATCTCCATGGTGAAATGTCCCAGCTCGCCGCCGGCGGCATGGTGCCCACTCCACGGACGGCCGAAAAAGATCAGCCCGCTGCCAACGCCCGTGCCCAGCGTAATGAACACGCTGGAATCCGTGCCGGCGCTCACGCCGCAAATGCTTTCGGCAAGGCCCGCAAGGTTGGCGTCGTTATCCAGCACTACGGGGCAGTTGAAAACCTTTTGCAGCTCGTCACGCAAAGGGACGTTCTCCCAATTCATATTGACGCAGCGCACCACCGTACCGGTGGTATTGAGCGCGATGCCGGGGATGCCCACCCCGACGGCTGCCACGTCCGCCGCGGTCAGATCAATCATTTTCAGCAGCGATACGGCATACGCCGCCATGCCGCTGATAATTTCCGAATAGGGCTTGCCAACATTGGTCGGCGTGGAGCCCTGCGCCAGAACGCTGGCGTTTTCATCCAGAATGCCGATCTTGGTATCCGTACCGCCTACATCAATTCCCAGATAGATCATACAGGTCCTCCCAGTTATTCCGAATCTTCTTTTGCACTGTTCATCATCATGTCGCTCAGGCGGCGATCCAGCTCGCTTGCCGCGCTGTAGCCCAGCCGCCGCAGGCTCAGGTTGCGCGCCGCGACCTCGATAATGATTGCCAGATTGCGCCCGGGGCGCACCGGCATTACCTGATAGGGTACGCTGACATTCATGATCTCCGTGGTCTCCTCGGTCAGCCCGAGGCGATCATACTCCTTCACCTGATCCCATTTTTCCAGATGAATCACCATATCAATGGTTTTGGACAGCGTAATGGCGCCGACGCCGTACATGGCGCGGATATCGATGATGCCGATGCCGCGGATCTCCATGAAATGGCGGATTGTCTCCGGTGATTCGCCGATGAGCCGGTCGTCGGATACACGGCAGATATCCACCACATCGTCTGCGCACAGCTGATGCCCGCGCTTGACAAGCTCCAGCGCCGCCTCGCTCTTGCCCACGCCGCTTTCGCCGGTGATCAGCACGCCCACGCCGAACACATCCACCAGCACGCCGTGCCGCGTTTCGTGCGGGGCCAGCTGGCGGCTTAGGTAGGTAATGGCCTGCAGGGTGAATACGGTGGTCTTTTTACTGGATTGCAGCACCGGAATATCGTATTGCTGGGCAAGGGACAATAGCTCTTTGGGCGTTGCCATGCCCCAGCAGATGACGATGCCGGGCAGCGGATAGCGCATGAAAGGATCCAGAATCTGATGCTGCTGCGCGGTTGTCAGCGATTCCAGATAATTCATCTCCGCCTTGCCGATTACCTGCAGGCGCTCATGGGAAAAATACTCGTAAAAGCCGAAAAACTGCATGCCGGGGCGATTGAGATCCGGCAGGGTGATGTTCATCTCTTCCTTGGTGGAATGGTGCAGTACCTTGAGGTCCAACGCCTTGGCAAAATCCGCGATCTTGATCATCGTATCACGCTCCCTGTGAGTTTAGGTAAGGAGTTTGTCTGTAATAAAGTGTGCCAGCCCGTCCTGTGTGTTGGGCAGTGCGGTTACGTAGTGTGCGGCCTGCTTCACCTCGTCGCGGGCGTTGCACATAGCTACGCTGTGGGGAGTGAAGTTAAGCATTTCGATATCGTTCAGGCTGTCTCCGAATACCATGGTGGTATCCGGAGAAAAACCCAGAATTTCGCTTAATTGCCGGAGCATGGCGCCTTTACTGACGCCGTTTGGCTCAGCTTCGAGAAAATGGGGCTTGCTGATGGTGAAGGAAACCTCGGGGAAATCGGCCTTTATCACGGGGTACAGCGCTTCCACCACCGCGGGCGTGCCGACGCTTAACACCTTGGGCGTGGAAAAATCGATGAAGGCGGCCAGATCGCCGACGGCCCTGCCCCGCATGCCGG
>DAOPIR010000157.1:0-7044 GCA_035399245.1 Candidatus Limiplasma sp. | reverse complement strand
CACATGATTGCCAGATAGGGCATTGAGCAGACCAAAAGCAAGCTTCGGCGCTTTTTGGATACCTTGGAATCGCGCCTGTTCAGCACAGCGGCGCGGGTTGAAACCCGTTTTTATCAAACCGGAGAGCGGCTGCACCGGATTCCGGAGGAAACGTGCTTCGGCCCGATGCCGGAAAGCGGCCGCTGGGGCGGCGAGGGAGCCTGCGGGTGGTTTTCAGGCACGTTCACTGTGCCCCAAGCGCTGCACGGACAGGCACTGTACCTGTACCCCAAAACCAGGTTCTATGAGGCAATGCTCTGGCTGAACGGCGAGCCGCACGCCCTGTTTACGCCCGTTGATCCGCCCAACATGGTGGGCCGCCACGAAACCGCCCGTATCGCCGCCTGCGCTAAGGCGGGCGAACTGCTTTACCTCACGCTGGAGTGCTATGCCTTCCACGATATGCCCGGCACGATGCCCTTTGACAACAAGAGCCTGACCGATTATACCTATGCGATCGGTCCGATGGATATCTGCACCCGGGACGAGATGCTGGCCGCGTTTTGCTACGACCTGAAAACGCTGCTGGAGCTGGCCGACGCGCTGCCGGAAACCTCTTTCCGCCGTGCGGAAGTGGAAAACGCGCTGTATGACATTCACCTGAAGCTGCTTTACGATCCGGACGCCTGCAACGACGCACAGTTTCACGCGGCGCTTGAGGATGCGCAGCCGCTGCTTAAGGAGCAGCTGGGCAGGCACAACGCCGGTACGACGGCCTTTGTGGGATTGACCGGACACAGCCATATCGATACCGCATGGCTCTGGCCGATTCAGGAGACCGAGAAAAAATGCGCCCGCACCTTTGCCAACCAGCTGAACCTGATGGCCCAGTATCCGGAATACCGGTTTGTCCAGTCGTCGGCCTATCATGCCGATAGTATCCGCCGGCTGTATCCCGGGCTGTTTCATCGCATACAGGCCGCGGTGCGTGAGGGCCGGTGGGAGCCAAACGGCGCTGTTTGGGTGGAGTGCGACTGTAACCTGACGGGCGGGGAGTACCTCATCCGCCAGTTCCTGTGGGGACAGCGGTTTACGCGCGAGTACTTCGGGTACACATCGGACTGCTTCTGGCTGCCGGATACCTTTGGCTACGCATTTGCCCTGCCGCAGATCATCAAAGGCTGCGGGGCCAAGTATTTCCTGACCACGAAGATGGACTGGAACGATACCAATAAGTTTCCCTATACCAGCTTCCTGTGGCAGGGGCTGGACGGCACGCGGGTGCTGACCCACCTCAACCGCATTGAGCAGGGACCTTCGCCCAAGTGGCTGGAACGGCTGACCACAGGCGCGGAGAAGATCAAGGAACCATGGGTTTCCAATATGCGCCTGCACGCCTACGGCCACGGCGACGGGGGCGGCGGCCCGCACGAGAACATGATCGAGATGAGCCGGCGGGTGCGGGATCTGGAGGGCGTGCCACGCTCGGAGCATATATCCGTGAGCCGGTTTATGCAACGGCTGGAGGAAACCATCGTACGCCCGAGCGTATATGCCGATGAGCTCTATCTGGAAGGGCACCGCGGCACACTGACCAACCAGCATGAGATCAAGTACCTGAACCGTAAAGCCGAGATTACGCTGCACGATCTGGAATTTGCGCTGGTTGCGCGCGCCGTGCAGCAAAACACTGCGGCCAGCGGCGAAACCGTACGCCCGCTGATGAACGACCTGCTGGTGCGCCAGTTCCACGATATCCTGCCGGGCACCTGCATCCATGCCGCGCACGAGGAAGCAAAATCAACGCTCCGTAACGTGGTTGCAACGGGTCTTCGGGCGACACGGGAGCTGCTGTCGGACGGCACGCAGCCCTCGCTGCTCAATACCTTGAGCTTTGCGCGCCGCGATACGCTGCATTTTCCTGCGCAATCCGCCAGAGGCGTTGAAGGGGCGCTAAGCCAGGAATACGTCGATCTGGAGCTTGGGCCGGCACTGGCTGTGGCTGGTATCGAGCTTCCCGCGCTGGGCAGCGCGCCCATCCGTATGACCGATGCGCCCTGCACGGCTGCGTCACCGTTCCGGCTGGACGGCGATCGGCTGACAACGCCCTTTGCGCAGATCCGGTTTGACGAACAGGGCTTTATCGCCTCTTTGATCGATACGCGCACCGGACGGGAACTGGTGGACGGATTGCCATTCGGTACCCTGCTGATGGCGGAGGATGTGCCCGCCAAATGGGATGCCTGGGATGTGGACGCGGACCTGCACGAAAAGTTCAAGCCCTGCGCCAGGCTGCTGCAGCGGGATGTGATCGCCGACGGCCCCGTGGAGCTGCGCATCCGCAGCCGGTACGAAATTTCGGAAAAATCCACCGTTACGCAGGATATGGTGTTTGACGCCGCCACGCCAGGGATTGCCTTTGATACCCTGATGGACTGGCAGGAGGAACACCGTTTCCTCAAAGCCGCGTTTGATACCGCGCTGCTGCCGGACGGCGCCCGCTCGGAAATCCAATTCGGGCATATCCGGCGCAATAACCACCGCTCCACCGACTCGCAGAAGGCAAAACACGAGGTGTGCAACCACAAGTTTACCGATCTGAGCGAAGCAAGCTACGGTATTGTGCTGCTCAACGACAGCAAGTACGGCCTGAGCGTTGAGGGCGGCAGTATGCGCCTTTCGCTGCACAAGGGCGGCATGCGCCCCGACAGCGCCGGCGACAAGGGCCACAGGCATCTGTGCCGTTACGCCCTGCTGCCGCATACCGCGCCGTTTGGGGCCCAAAGCGTAATTCGGCCGGCGTACCAGTTTAATTACGCGCCGGTACGCATAACTGCGGATACCGATCTGCCCACGCTGGCGGCATTTGACCGATCAGGGATCCTGATCGAAGCCGTCAAGCCCTGCGAAGATACGCAGCGTGCCTATATCCTGCGTGCTTACGAAACGCTGGGCGATTATACCGCGGCTGCCCTCACCTTCGGCCATCCGGTAACCGCGGTGCAGGCGTGCAACATGCTGGAGGAAGAACAGGCGCCGGTTGATACGGACCGCATCATTTTCCGCCCGTTTGAGATCAAAACGCTGAAGGTGAGCTATTGACGCAGCATTTTCAGCGCTTCCCCGCTTCCACCAGAGCCAGCAACGCCATGGATTGCCCATAGGGGCAGGCGCGCAGCGGAATGCTGCGGTAATAATCCTTTTCCATACGCAGGCAGGTGCCGGCCGAAACCTCGGCCACCTCTCCCGAAGGCAGCACGCGCGCGGCCACCGCAGCGGCTGCCTTTTCGCCTGTCTCAAGGTAGGCTTCGGGCAGCAGGCCAAGGCGCACGGCCTTCAAAATGCCGTAAGCAAACCCGGCCGTAGCCGAGGACTCCTGATAGCTCCCGGGATCGTCCAGCAGCGTGTGGAACATGCCGTTTTCGGCCTGAACGGCCTTGAGTGCCGCGGCCTGCCGCTCCAGCGTGGAGACGAGGAACATTTTTACGCCGCCCGGGATATCCGCCAGCTCCAGATAGTCCACCAGCCCGGCGGTATACCACGCGTTGCCGCGGCCCCACAGCGCGCCGGCAAAATGGTGCTTTTCCGCAAATGTCCAGCCGTGGAAAAACAGGCCGGTCACGGGATCCTGCAGATATTTGATATGCACCAGAAACTGCCGGATGGACTCCTGCACGCAGTCGTCGCGGTGCAGGAGCTTACCCATGCGCGCTACGAACAGCACCGTCATGTACAGCGTATCGTCCCACAACTGGGCAAAATTGTCCGAATCGATGGTAATATGCTGGAAACCGCCCTCGCCGGTGCGCGGCAGGTCGTTCATGGCGTAGTCCAGCCACTCGTTACAGGCATCCAGATAGCGCTTATTTCCGGAATCCTCGTATAAAAACGACAGCGTCAGCATCGGCGCCATGGAGTTGATGTTTTTACCGGGCAGACCCTTTTGCAGCCATTCGTCAAACCACCGGTACAGGTAGCTATGCAGCGACGCGTCCCCGGTTTCTCTGGCGTGCAGGTACAGCGCAAACAGCGCCACACCCTGCGGCCAATCAAACAGCACCATGGTTTTCTGCCCGGCGTCAGTCTGCGTTTGCCAACGTACCAGCAGGTCAATATTCTCGCGTAATTGCGGTATTTTCATACAATCCTCCTATTCCCAGGTCAGCGTGACCGTGTGGGCGTCCGGCGCAAAGCCTGTGTGATATACGGTAAATGCCTTGCTTTCCTTGGGCAGGGAGTTGCGCATGGATTCGGTGTAGACATGCGCCTTCTTGCCGCCGTCCACCTTCAGCGTGTCGCCGCCCAGCTGATAGCTGAACCCGTGGGAAAGGATTGCGGTGTTGCCCGCGCCGGTGGAAAATGCACCGTCCTCCGTCTTTAACCTGCCGTCGGGAGAGAGGATGAACTCCAGCTTCCACGGCAGCCGTTTACAGCCGTCCACAGTCATTTTCAGCTCGATTTTTTCTTCAAACACCAGCACATCCAGCGTCCATATGAGGGATTGCATCATCACCCACTCGCGCTTTTCACGGGGAATATCCGCCCATACGGTGGTGCCCGCGCGCGTGCCCAGCGGACGCATATAGCCGGCCTCGCTCTGCCGGCGCAGCCGCCAGCCGTTTGCGATCGGCTCGATATCCGTGCTGATCAGCTGCCCGACGGCAAAAAACGAGGAGGCCGCCCGAAGCATCAGCGTTAAATCGCCGATCTGGAGCTTGCAGAATACCGGCCGTTCGCGCACCAGCGTGAGGGCGGCCTTGCCGGAACGAAAGCGCGCGACGCCCGCCAGCGGAAACAGCTTTTGATAGCCGGTAATTATCGGGACAGACGGATATTGACACTCCGCCAACGCGGGATTCAGCAGAAACTGGGTGACAAACTGGCCGGCATCCGGCGGCAGCAGAACGGTTTCCTCCTGCCGGCAGTACTGATCGTACAGGTACTTCGTCAGCCCCATCACGCGGTGAAAACGCGTGTCTGCCCCGTCGTGCGGCGCATGGAGGGCAAACAGGCAGTTAAGCAGGTAGGGATAGGGGTACAGCTTCTTGCCGAAATCCTGTCGGCGGGAGTTGAGCGTGGCCACCGTGCCGTCCGGCTCGATATAATAGGGCAGCTTCTCAAGGTTTCGGAGCACGGGCTCCATCAGCGCGGACATGTCCATCTCCCGAAGCAGGATAAGCAGCGACTGGTCGCAGGCAATGTCATAAATGCCGACGGAGCGCTCGGTATATTCGCCCTCTTCATCGTTGTCGATGCCCTCGTCCAGATACTCCTGCATCAAGGCGCGGCAGGCATCGTTCCCCAGCGCTTTGCAGCACAGCGCCAGCGCGCTGGCTGTGACCCAGCGGTGGTTGGGCGTGTGAAAGCCGCCCCCCAGCATGGCGCGCGCGGATTTTTCTATAAATGCCAGCATATACGCTTCGATCGTATTTTCCGTGGGCGTATGCTGTGATAATTTCTGCATCATACGGTAGGTATAAGCCAGCACCTGTACGGCAAAGGCGTTGGCGGTGGCATCGTGATAATTGGTTTCCAGAAGGTCAAGGGTGCCGTCGGCATGCGTGTTGCGGTTGATATGCCTCAGGGCGCTCGCTGCCGCGTCCAGCAGTGCGCTCTGCCCGTGATAACGGCTCTGCGGGCTGTAATAGGCGGCCAAAAACGCATCGATCATGCGCGGGGCCGACGCGGGCTCGCAAAAACCTTTGTTTGCGTCCCACACGCCCCCGATATCCAGGGGATTTCCTGCTTTCACCTGCAGGGAAAGCAGGTGCGCGGTGATCCGGTCATTCCAGCGGTTTGCGCTTTGTGTCAGATTCATAGCCGTCACTCCATATGAAAATTGAAATCAATGGGCACCTGTTATAAGGCTTCGGCGCGGCGCAGGGTGCGCCGCGCCGAAGCGGTAAAGGTTCTAGAGGTTGGTTAGTTGTTGGCAGCGTACCACTCGTTGGCTTCGTCGGTGAGGATCTGTCCGCCGAGATCTTTCCAGGTCTGGACGTACGTATCATAGTAGTCCACATCGAGGTCGCCCTTGATGATGGAAATCCAGGTCTCATCGCGATAGGCCAGAAGCTCGGACGAATAGGTGGCCTGCGAGGGCAGGGACACCGGCACGACCGTCTTGAGGTAGCTGTCGTACTGATCCTTCTCAAACCAATCCAGACGGTTTTTAATCGTCGGGTTGTTGTAGAAGCTCAGCTCGAGGGTCTTTTCGTTGTAGCTCTGGCCGCCGCCGTACAGGCCGCGGAGCACCGCAACGCCCATTTCGTTCATTTCTTCGTTGGTCACGAGCATGGTTACGGAGCCGGCGTCGGTATATTCGAAGGTTACGCCTTCCACGCCGTAGCTGGCCAGAACGCTCAGCTCGTCATCCGTGTAGAAGATGTTCATGATCGCCAGGATCGCAGCCAGCTTCTCGGGATCGTCGTTAAGCGAGGCATTGTAGATCATGTTCTCACCGATGCCGACCGCATAGCCTACGCGCCAGCCGTAATCGCCGTCGGGGCCAGCCGGCCACGGGCCATAGTAGAATGTGGAATCCGTGCCGTTAACCGCGTAGTATTCCTGCGCGCAGCGGCCGCCTTCGTCGCCGCACACTTCGGGCAGACGATAGTGGTCGATGGAGGCCAGGGCGGATACGCCGTACAGGCCGTTGATGAAGCCCTGGGAGATGGCCCAGTAGCCGCCGGTGTTTTCACCGGTGATGAACTCAGGATCGAGCACGCCGTCGGCATAGGCTTTCTGGAGGATCGCGAGCACGTCTTTGTTGCCGGGCAGGATGTCGGAGCAAATCACTTTGCCGTCATCGCCGACAAACCAGTGCGGGCCCCAGCTGGGGTTGGTGGAGAAACCGGCGGAGATGGCGGTGTAGCTGCCATACGCGCCAAACAGCGCTTCGATCACGGTGGTGGAGAAGCCGTAGGTGTCCTTGACGCCGTTGCCGTTGGGATCTTCATCGGCAAACCTGTACATCAGGGCCATGAAGTCTTCCACGGTCATGGGCAGCGCTTCGGGGTCAACGCCCAGCTTGTCCAGCCAGTCGCCGCGGTACACGAGGTTTTTGTA
>DAOPIR010000156.1:4963-7081 GCA_035399245.1 Candidatus Limiplasma sp. | reverse complement strand
TAGTAGCGGTGCAGGATGCCCTGGATTTCCAGCACGTAGGCGTACAGGAAAAACGCGCTGGTCTCATTGAGGTGCGTATACTCCTCGTGCATCCGCTCCAGCAGGCGGCCGAGGCGCGCGTCGGGGCGGCGCACGTCCGAGCGGAACACGCCGGAGCGCACAGGCGAATCCAGCACCAGCGTGCCGGCCTTGCGCGTGGCCAATGGGTCAAACGTTAAAAGCAGCACCAGCGAATCGTCCGAGGGCTCGGCATAGCTGTGGATATCGCCGTTGGAGCAGATGAACGTGTCGCCGGCATACAGCCGCGCCGGCACACCGTTGAGGCTGATGGACACGCTGCCCGCGAGCACGAACGCCGCCTCAAAATCATAATGCCAGTGCGAGGCGATCTCGCAGCGGTCGGTTTTTAAGATGGCGATGGGCAGCCCCAGCGCGTTATCGTAGGTTTTATGCTCGTGTGTCAGCATCGATTTGCCCCAATCTGAAAATAATGACCAGTCTTGTCAAACAGTTGTCTTGTTTATGCGGCCGTAGACCGCTATAATCATATCGTTTCATAGAGAATTCGTCAACGCCGAAGGCTGCCGTTCACGGGTGGCGTGTTTGCTTTATGCAAAATTCGGCTATTGGAAAGGAAGTTTGCTTTATCATGGAGTACATCGCGGAGCCATTTAAGATCAAGGCGGTCGAGCCGCTGCGCATTTTGACCAGAAGCGAGCGCGAGCAAAAGATCAAAGAAGCCGGCTACAACCTGTTTGCCCTGCGCGCGGAGGACGTGTACATCGACCTGATGACCGATTCCGGCACCGGCGCCATGAGCCAGCACCAGTGGGCCGCCCTGATGACCGGCGACGAGGCCTATGCCGGCGCGCAGAGCTATTACCGGATGATGGACAGCTGTAAGGATATTTTCGGCTATACGTATTTCCAGCCCGTACACCAGGGGCGCGCCGCCGAAAAGGTGTTTATGCCGATCTTGCTGGGCGAGGGCAAGTACGCCGTCAGCAACACGTTTTTTGATACCACCCGTGCGCATGTGGAGCTGGCGGGCGCAACGGCGCTGGACTGCGCCGTGGACGAAGCCAGGGATACCGAGACCTACGCGCCCTTCAAGGGCAATATGGATATCGCGCGGCTTACACAGCTAATTGCCGAGCACGGCGCAAACCGGATCGGTATGATCCTGATGACCGTCACCAATAACTCCGCCGGCGGGCAGCCTGTATCCATGGCAAACATCCGCGAGGCCGCCGCCGTGGCCAAGCGGCACGGTATCCCCTTTGTGATCGACGCCGCTCGCTATGCCGAAAACGCGTACTTTATCCAGACCCGCGAGGAAGGCTATGAAAACAAGTCCATCAAGGCCATCGCGCGGGAGATGTTTGCCTATGCCGACGCGTTCCTCATGAGCTCCAAAAAGGACGGCATCGTGAACATGGGCGGGTTGATCGGCATCAAAGAGGACGAAGCGCTGATCCAGGCCGTGAAAGAACGCGTGATTCCGCTGGAGGGCTTTCTGTCCTACGGCGGGCTGGCGGGCCGCGATCTGGACGCGCTGGCCGTGGGTCTGCAGGAAGCCACCGACGAGGCATACCTTCGCTACCGTATCGGGCAGATTGAATACATCGGCGACAAGCTTAAGGCTGCGGGCATCCCGTTCCAGTATCCCGTGGGCGGGCACGCCGTGTTTGTGGACGCCGGCAAGCTGCTTGCACACATCCCTTACGACCAGTTCCCCGGGCACGCGCTGGCCGTGGCGCTGTACGAGGAGGCGGGTATCCGCTCGTGTGAGATCGGCTCGTTCATGCTGGGCAATGATCCGCATACCGGCAAGCAATTGCAGGCGATGTTTGAGTTTACCCGCCTGGCCGTTCCCCGCCGCGTGTACACCCAGGCGCACCTCGACGTGGTCGTGCGCGCGCTGATCGCCGTTAACGAAAACAAGGACAAAATCAAGGGCTTCCGCATCACCAACGAGCCCAAGGTGCTCCGGCACTTTACGGCTACCCTCGCTCCTTACTTCTCCTTTTAGGGAAAAGGAGAAGTAAGCAAGAGGAAAACCGGATTTATTCTTTTCTTTGTTGCTGGCTGATAATGAGGTATCGGACAGAGGGCTTG
>DAOPIR010000156.1:0-4863 GCA_035399245.1 Candidatus Limiplasma sp. | reverse complement strand
TGCTCCTTAAAATCTCCCAACTTCGGTTCGTTTTGCCCCTGTGTTCACCATCATCAGACAAACCCAGGCTCAATCCGGTTTTCTCTTGGAACCGCTCGATTTTATAGTCGCCTCATTCCCTGCCGGTCATGATGCTCCTTAAAATCTCCCAACTTCGGTTCGTTTTGCCCCTGTGTTCACCATCATCGGGTAAACCCAGGCTCAATCCGGTTTTCTCTTGGATACTTCTCTTTTTTCTAAAAGAGAAGTATCGGCAAGGCGAGAATGGCGAATGCTCCATGCCCTTAGCAGGGACACGGCCTTGCGGCTGGCGCCGGATCGGCTGGTGAGGCGGTTGGCAAGCTCCAAAAACCGCTTGGCGGCCTGCCGGTGATAGGCGGGCGAGGTCATGGTTTGGATCACGGCGGAAAGCCGGGCCAGGGTGTCCTGCTCGCCCTCGGCATTGACGGGCGTGAGCAGATAGCGCTGGGAATCGATAGCGAACGGCCGCCCCTGATACAGGTACGAGGTCAGCGGCTCGCTGGAAAACAGCACCGACGGCGTCAGCCCGCGCGGCGCGGAGGCGGGATCGCCTAGCAGGCGGTTCATCAGCGGGTTTTGCTGGATGTCGTGCAGCGACAGCTCCTCCTCCCGCCGCTCCAGCCCTTCGATAGAAGGGCCGTAAACCGCCAGCGTGCGGATGTACAGCGCCTCAATGGCGCGCTGATCGTCGCGCTCAAAGTGCTCGCGCCAGAAATCGTGCCGGCTTTGCAGATCGCCCAAAAACGCGTCTGCCGCGGCATACAGCGCGCCGCCGCTTTTGTGCAGCGGGCTTTTCAGCTCCGCGCGCTCCACCAGCGCCTGCAGGCATTTCAGGCGGTGGATCAGCCGCGCCCGATCCGTTTCGCTCAGCAGCGGGCAGGGATCGGCAAAGGATTTATCATCCGGATTGTACCAGCGCACGCACTCGGGCAGGATGCCGCAGAGCTTTTGCGGATCGGCGGCGGACAACAGCCCCGTTTGGTACGACAGCAACCCCAGCGGTCCCTCAAACGGCATGCCGTCCACATCCTTTTCCAGCGTAAACAGCACAAGCCCCTGATCCAGGCGCGTCTTTTGCATGGCGGCCAGCACCGCGCGCGTGCCCTCGCCCTCCGGCGGCTGACCGCAGTGGAGCACCGGCAGATGATGCCGCGCTTCCCAGCCGTCCCACAGCAGCAGCACGGCCAGCAGCGCGCGCCACTCGATCACCTCTTGCTGCTGCACGGACTGCTGATACGGCAGCGCAAGCAGGCGGGCCAGCCGTGCCTCCCGCGCCAGAATATCGGGCGCGTCGCACAGCGGGGCGGCATTGGACAGCGGAATATTGCGCGCCAGCGTAAGCAGGCTGTGGTTGGGATTGATGCCCTGCGAGCTTGGCGGCGGCAGCTGCAGCGCCGGCAGGCTGCTGGTGCCCTGCGCTGTGCTGTTGAACAGCGCGGCGGTATAGGCGGCAAAGGCCGCCGTGGGCGAAGCGGTCTCGGGCCTGCGGCCCTTGCCCAGCTGCGCCAGAACGCGCTTGACGGAAAATGCAGCGCTGATCCCGCCGGTAACAAATACGGGCAGCGCGTCGCGCACCACACGGCGCAGCGCGTCGCGGCCGGCCGCGTCCTCCGCGGGCAGGGCGGACAGCCGCTGCAGGGCCTGCAGCGCACGGATGTCAAAAAAGCTTTCGGCTTCCGCCTTGCCCGGCATCGGCGGCGGCAAAAAGCGCTGCACCTCGTCCATGCGGCGCACATACTGCCCGCAAAACGCGCGCAGGGCGTCCATCAGGATCGCCAGCGCGTCGCGCTGGTCGGCGGTAAACTTTTTGGAGAACTTGAAAAACGGCTGCGCGTAATGCGGCATGCGCGCCTTGCCGGCCAAGCCGGCGGTGATCTGCGCGTCGCACTCCGCCAGATGCAGTGCGGCGGCGCGCATCAGCCCGCCGAACCGCAGGCGGAAATAGGCGCGGTCGTCGTCAAAGCACGGCCACGCGGCCACGTCGGAGTTGCGCGGGGTGTGGTACACACCGATGTTTTCCGCGTCGTCGCCGCGAAAATCGGTGGCAAAAAACTGCGAAGCGCACCGCGCCGCCAGCCAGTCCTTAAGGCGAAAATCGCCCTCGGCACTCCCGGCGGCCTGCGCATAGGTGGCGGCGTACAGGTTTTCGCGCATGCGGATGGGATAGACCGCGTCCAGCAAGCCGGTGGTATCAAAGGCGTTGCGGCGCGCCAGCCCGTCGGTACCGTATTGGTTGAGCGCGGCCACGGCGCGCGCGTTGTAGCGGTCGGCATTGCGGGGATCATACGGCGGCAGCAGCAGCGCCGCGCCCACCGTCAGCCGGTCGGACGGATAGCGCCCGCGCAAAAACCGCGCCATGCTAGGGATGCCGCTCATACCCGTGCCGCCGTACACCGAGCCGGCGAGGAACACCTTTACGTCCTCCCCGCGGTCCAGCTCCGATTGTATGCGGTCGAAAAACGGGCAGGCTTCGCCCTGCGCCATGCGCTCGGACAGGCGGTACAGTGCGTCGGCAAAGAAAAACATGCCGATATCGGCATGCCCGCGCAGGCCCTCCCGTGCGTCAAGGGAAGACTTCCGCAGCGTAAACAGCGTGCGCGTCAGCAGCTGGTCGCGGCCTTTGGCAATGCTTTGCACATCGGCGCGGCCGTCGTGCGCAATGCTGAGATGCTCATGCAGAAGCTGCGTGTGAAAGCCCGCGTGCGGCAGGCCCGCCGCGGCCAGCACCGTTTGCAGCGCCTGATACTGCGCGGCAGGCTCGGCGTTTGCGTCGGTATCCACCGTCAGCACCGAAAGCGAGTCCGCCGGCCAGCGGCGCAGGTCGTCATCCAGGGTATACAGCGCGTCGCAGGCGCAGGCATAGGTGAGCATTTCCAGCGTCTTTTGGCCCGTGCCGCCCAGCGCAATCAGATGACAACCCATGGTTTACAGCTCCTTGATCCTTCGGATGGCTTCCTGCGTTTTTTCGTAGGTGTTAAAGGCGGTCAGGCGGAAATAGCCCTCGCCGCTGGGGCCGAAGCCCGCGCCCGGCGTGCCCACCACATGCGCCCGGTTGAGCAGCGTATCGAAAAACGTCCAGCTGTCGGTGGGCGTTTGCAGCCACACATAGGGCGCGTCCACGCCGCCGAACACCTTGTAGCCCATGCTGAGCAGGCTGTCGCGGATAAGCACCGCGTTGCGCCGGTAATACGCAATGGTCTCCTGGCACTGCGCCCAGCCCTCGGGGGTGAACACGGCGGCCGCGGCGCGCTGCACGGGATAGCTGACGCCGTTGAACTTCGTGCCCATGCGGCGTTTCCACATGGCGTTGAGCTCCACGGCCTGCCCCTGCCCGCCCTTGCCCGTCACGGCGTGCGGAATCACGGTATAGGCGCAGCGTACGCCGGTAAAGCCGGCGGTTTTGGAAAAGCTGCTGCACTCGATAGCGACATCCCTTGCGCCCTCCACCTCATAGATGGAGTGGGGCACATCGGACGTAATAAAGGCCTTGTACGCCGCGTCGTAAATGATCACGGCGTCGTTCGCTTTGGCATAATCCACAAAAGGTTTCAGCTGTTCCCGGGTCAGCGTGGTGCCCGTGGGATTGTTGGGATAGCACAGGTAGATCACGTCCACATGTCCGGTCGGCACGGCGGGCACAAAGCCGTTTTCCGCGTTGCAGGGCAGGTAGACGAGGTTAGACCAGCGGCCGTTTTCAAACACGCCCAGCCGGCCCGCCATGGCGTTGGAGTCCACATACACGGGGTACACGGGATCGGTCACGGCGATCTTCGCGTCGGCGGCAAACAGCTCCTGAATGGAGGAGGAATCGGTCTTGGCGCCGTCGGAGATAAACACCTCGTCAAACGCAACGCCCAAGCCGGCATAATCGTGCCGCAAAATGGCGTTGACCAGAAAATCATACCCGAAATCCGGTCCGTAACCGCGCATGGTATCCAGGGAAAGCAGCTCGTCGGCGGCCTGTTTCATGGCGTCGATCACGGCGGGCGCCAGCGGGCGGGTTACGTCGCCGATGCCAAGCTTGACGATGTCGGCGGCGAGGTTTTGCGCTTGGAAGTCCTTCACACGGCGGGCGATTTCGGCAAATAAGTACGATCCGGGCAGCTTTTCAAAATTCGGATTGACGTTCATGCATTTCCTCCAAAATGTGATGATGGATTGAGGATACGAGGATCCCCACAAACAGCAGCGGTAATTTGTTCAGACCTTGCCCAAATAGGTACCGTCGTACACGTAGGCGATGGGACCGGTCATGTAGACATGGTTGGTGGCGTCGTCCCACGCGATCTTCAGCTCGCCGCCCAGCAGCGTTACGGTAACGTGGCGGTCGGTAAAGCCGTTGAGGATGGACGCGACCACCGATGCGCACGCGCCGGTGCCGCAGGCATGGGTTTCGCCCGCGCCGCGCTCCCACACGCGCATGTCGATATGCTCGCGATCCACCACATGCACAAACTCGATATTGCACCGCTGGGGAAACGCCGGATCGGTCTCCAGCACGGGCCCAACGGTCTGCACGGGCGCGGATTTCACGTCGTCGACAAAGATCGCGGCGTGGGGATTAGACATGTTGACCAGCGTTACGGGCCAGGGCTTGCCCAGCGCCGTCAGCGGCTGCATCAGCACGGGATTGCCCTCAAACACGCTGGGGATATCCGCGCCGTCGAGCTTGGGCTCGCCCATATCGATGCGCACGGTGTCGGTGCGGCCCAGCTCATCCAGCGTCAGCGTCGCGTTTTTGATGCCGCCGCCGGTTTCGATGGTCATCTGCGTGCGGGGGCACAGGCCGCGGTCGTAGCTGTAGGCCGCCACGCAGCGGATGCCGTTGCCGCACATCTCGGC
>DAOPIR010000155.1:0-7092 GCA_035399245.1 Candidatus Limiplasma sp. | reverse complement strand
TGATGTATATCAAGCGGAGCCGCAATAGCAGATTGGGCTTTTTTGACAGGCTGAGGGAAGATTGCAAAGCAATCTTCCCGCCATTCCTCATTCCTCACTGATTTCTCATTCCACAAACGGCTAACCTGCTCCAAGCCGCTTGCACACCCATCAGTCCTCGCCCGGCTTGCGCTTTTTGTGGTAGCGGTCCTCCTCGCTGAAGATGCAGCCGCAGTATTTTTGCATATAAATCCCCAGCTCCCGGGCCCGGTTGTTGCCCTGGCGAAAATGCGGGCGGAAATCGCGGTACAGGAATTCCACGCCGTGCTTCTGTGCGGCGTTTTTGGCGATTTCGCAGATCAGCTCATGATCCTGATACGGGCTGATCAGCAGCGTGGAGGTAAAGTGCGTAAAGCCGTTTTCGGCGGCATATCTGGCGGTGTTATCAAGGCGCAGGGCGTAGCAATAGCGGCAGCGGCCGTCGATATCCGCCGCCACGGCGCGCACAAACGGGCGCAGACCGTAGGTATCGTCCTCCTCAAGCGCCGCGCCGATGCTCTGCGTATACTCCCGCAGGGCATTGCGCCGCGCGCGGTACTCCGTAAACGGATGAATATTGGGGTTTGACCAAAACACCGTGGGCTCGATCCCCTCGTCCCGCAGCGCCTGTATGCTCGCTACCGAGCACGGCGCGCAGCAGGCATGCAATAACAGCTTCATCATCCTCGCCGGCTTTCCCTGTGGATTTGCCCCAGTATAGCACGATCCTGCCGGTTTTGCCACATTGCGCCTGCGCGGGATGCGGCCCGCCGCCGGTTCATGAAAATTAATCTTTTTTTTATTTCATTTTCTGCCAATGGTTGGTATACTGTATTTACACATAATACCCTCCTTCCCCCACTGCATTTTATAAATATTGCCGGAGGGAATAATGTTATGCAAACATTTACACAAAAACATATTTCATGGCTTCTGACTCTATGCGTCGTATTTCTGTTGTTTAACGGGCTTTGCCTGCCCCAGGCCGACGCCGCAACCAGCACCTGGGACGGCACGTCGATCGATACGTCTTTCAGCGGCTTCGGCATCAGCTCTGATCCCTACCTCATCACATCGGCTGCCGAGCTGGCGGGGCTATCCTCGTTAAGCCAAAGCAACCATTTCACAGACATATATTTCCGCTTAACGGTGGATATCGATCTGGGCACCGGCAATACCTGGGTGCCAATCGGCAGTTACAATTACGGTTTTCAAGGCCATTTTGATGGGCAGTACCATACAATCTCCAATTTGACCATCGGCGGACCCGGCAATTATCTTCCCTCCGGAACGATGCCTGCCACTAACCCTGTCGGTCTGTTCTCGGTCGTGCATGGCGGCACTGTTGAAAACGTTTATTTGAAAAATGTCTGCATATACTCCAATGGTGCTTTTGTCGCCGGCATCGCCGGGAAAATCGTTTCCAACACCAGCACCAATACCCCCGCCATTATGAGAAACTGTTATGTGTCCGGCAATATTTCCACGAGCATTACGCTGGGTGCATTTCGATATATCGGTGGCCTGTCCGCCAATACCTACGGGGATATGAACAATACAAGCAACTACGTAAGAATTGAAAATTGCTGCAGTACCGTGAATGTAAGCGTTGAAGACCCTCTTAACACAGCAATGTCCACATATGCCGCAGGCTTGGTCGGATATACACAGTATACAAACATGAAAAACTGTTACGCCACAGGCAACGTTATTTCCAATAAACCCGGTTACGCAGCCATCGCGGTAGGCTATACAACAAGCACGGATTTTTCGCCGATTTACGGCAACGCCGACGCGTCGCTGAGCATCTTAGGCGTTGCCGTAACCCCGTTTGTTATTGGAACCAGCTCATCCAGTTATACGGGCACCGTCACAAGCTTATCCTCCGACTATATGAAATCCAACAACTTCGTCAGCTTGCTCAACAGCAACCTGAGCGGCAGCACCTGGGTGATCGCATCCGATGTAAACGACGGTTACCCCGTGCCGTTTTTGGCCCCGCAGATTTCGCTGAGCCCCTCGACTGATAAAACGTTCACCACGCAGGCGATGGGCTACGCCGCGCAGACGCCCTATTCCGTGTCCGTGAGCAACCCCGGCACCCTTGCCACCGATACGCTGAACATAACGCTGGGCGGAACGAACGCTGCCAGCTTCACGCTTTCAAAAACCAGCCTGCCCGCCATTGCCGGCGGCGGCAGCGACAGCTTTACCGTCGTGCCCAACACCGGGCTTAGCGAGGGCACCTACACCGCCACGGTCACGGTATCGGGCAGCAATGTCGAATCTAAATCCTTCAATGTCAGCTTCACGGTGTTCACGCCCACCTACACCATCACCGCCGATCCGACCAGCCTGGATTACGGCGAACAGCCGCAGGGCTTTGTCCCGACCGCCAAGACGGTGGTCATTCACAACACGGGCAACTCCTCCATCGTCATCTCCAAGCCGACGAGTACGAGTTTCGATATCACCACCGAAAGCCTCAACGGCTCCATCGCGGCGGGCGGCCAGATGACCTTCAGCATCACGCCAAATTCGGGGCTTCCGGCCGGCACGTACGATACGACGCTCACCTTTACCACCGACCATTCCACCAGCGCGGATGTGGCGGTTACCCTCTCGGTGGTCACCCCCACTTATACCGTGGAAGCCGATCCGGAAACCCTGGATTTCGGCAGCGTGATTGAGGTGTATACGCAGCCCGCGGCGCAGACGGTAACCCTTGAAAATACGGGTAATTCCAACATAACCATTATCAGACCGACCAGTACCGCTTTTGATATCACTCCCCCTGTTGACATTACTGCTATACCGGGCGGCAAGCCAACCTATAACATCCAGCCCAAAGCAGGCCTTCCCGCAGGCGTGTATGACGAAACGCTCACCTTTACCACCAACCAATCCACCAGCGACAGCGTGGACGTGAAGTTCACGGTTATCGCCGCCGTTTACCAGATTTCCGTCACGCCGACCGCCAAGGATTTCGGCAGCCAGACGGTCTGGTATCCCCCTGTGGACGCGATCACCGTCACCGTTACCAATATCGGCAACAAAACCATCACGCTCACCCAGCCCACGGCGATCGCCTATACGCTTGGCGCATTGAGCCAATCCGTCATTGATCCGCTGGGTACCGCAACGTTTACCCTCAAGCCGGCGGACGTTCTGCCGGTGGGCACCTATACCGAAACCATTGCCGTGACCGGCTCGCAGGATACGACCGCGAGTGTGGCAGCCAGCTTCGTCGTCGATCCGTTCGTTTATGCAATCAGCGGGGATACTCTCTATTGCCACCGCACCGCCAACGGCCTGGTGCTGACCGCCAGCGGTGAATTTACCAGGTTTACCGGCGTAACGGTGGACGGCACTTTGATCAACCCGGCCAACTACAGCGCCAAGGCAGGCAGCACGGTCGTTACCCTGTACCCGAAATACCTGGACACGCTGACCGCCGATACGCACCTGTTCCGGATCCTGTTTACCGACGGGTATGCGGAAATGGAGGTATCCATTGTCGATCCGGTGATGCCGGTAACGGGAGACAGCGGTCATTGGACGCTGTACCTTGCAATGGCGCTTGTATCCCTGGGCGCACTGCTGACGCTGCGTCGCGTGCGGCTGTACGGCAAACGCTGACGCACCCGACCGTTTTCAGGCTGCCATACACCCATAGGATAAAAAACGATCACGCGGGACGCATATGCGTATCCCCGCGTGATCGTTATTTTCCTTAGGCATTCCCGCTACAGGCCTGTTGAATCGCCGCCCTGCGCGGCCGCCTGCGCGTCGGTTTCATCCAGCAGTGTTTCAATGGCGCTGTGGGTGGCCATATCCACAATCCCATCCACGCTCAGGCCCGCGTCCCGCTGCAGCCGCTTAACGGCGGCAGCCATCGCCGAAGTATAAGTGCCCGCATAGCCGTCCTCCATCTCGTAGTATCCCAGCACAGTCATATCGGCCTGCAGGGCGAGCACATCGTCGCTTTCCACATACAGGCGCATGTTGGTATAGGCGCGCTGCACGGGCGTGCCGTAACCGTAGATGCTCTTGTCCGTCAGATCGTACACCGCGCGCTGCACGCTGTCGGGATTGTTGCCCTCGATGACGTGGATAGCAATGCTGCCGTCCTCATTCTCACTTACGCCCTCCACCAGCGCCACATGGTCGGTGCCCTGTTTGCGGCTGTAATAGTAAAACCAGATGTAATCACCCGGGTAGGGAATGTACTCGTTGGCCTCCAGATAATGGTCGCTGCCGATCAGCCACTGCAGCATGCCGGAGGTCGGCACCTTGCCGTCGTCGGAGATAAAGCGGCCCTTCCGGATAAAAAACGGCGCGCCGGTGGAATATCCGCCGTAATAGGGGAAGACAGTATCCATCAGCGCGGTGCCGTAGCGCTGGTCCACCTGATCCACACACCAGGTGATAAACTCCGCACACCAGGCCACGCGCCCGCCGCTGAACCACTCGCCGTACTTGGTCTGGTTGCTCAGCGGGCCTTCCGTATAGCCGATTTCCTCCTGCGCAACCTTGAGCACCAGCAGTTCGGGTGAGGCGGTATCGGCAAAGTCCGTCAGGTCGGGCGGCGTCCAGTCCGCCGTGGCAACGATCTCGCGCTCCGCCGCTGCGCTGCCCGCAAGTCCAAGCGCCACGATCAGCGTCAGTGCGAAAAGTTTGTGTTTCACCTGTCTCCCGCCTGCCTATCCTATGATTGGGTAACAATTCAATGCTTCCCCACGCTTTTGGCAAAGCCTGCCGGACGGCGCAGGATTTACAACTTGCCAAAATCCCTTGACTTCATGTTCACGTGAAGGTTTATGCTATACTGGAAACAAACAAACTCCCAAACGATCAGAAAGAGGCGAATATCATGCTATACAGACGATTGGGCAATACCGGCCTGAAGGTCTCGGAAATCAGCCTGGGCAGCTGGCTGACCTACGGCGGCGGTGTGCAGGACGATACCGCAGTCAAAACCATCGAGCAGGCGTACGATCTGGGAATCAACTTTTTTGATACCGCCAACGCCTACAACCGCGGCGCGGCCGAAAAGGTGGTCGGCAAGGCGCTTGGGCAATACGAGCGCAGCAGCTACGTGCTGGCGACGAAGGTGTTCTTCCCCATGGGCGACGGGCCCAACGACCGCGGCCTGTCGCGCAAGCACATTCTGGAGCAGGCGGACGCCAGCCTGCATCGGCTGGGGCTTGACTATGTGGACATCCTCTACTGCCACCGCTACGATCCCCAGGTGCCCGTATACGAAACCCTGCGCGCCCTCAACGACCTGATGCGGCAGGGCAAGGTGCTCTATGCCGGCTTCAGCGAGTGGTCGGCGGCGCAGATCGAGGAAGCCATGCACGTGGCAGATCAGTATCTGCTTGACCGCTTTGTGGTACATCAGCCGCAGTACAACCTGCTGCACCGCAATATCGAGGCCGAGATCATCCCCGTCAGCCAGAAGTACGGCGTGGGACAGGTGGTGTATTCGCCGCTGGCGCAAGGCATGCTCACCGGCAAGTACAAGGCGCTGGGCGATATCCCCGCCGGCAGCCGCGCCGCCAGTGAGAAAATGAACCAGTTTATCCAGCGGTTCTTCAACGAGGAAACCTTTGCCAGGGTAAACAAAATCCGCGCGATTGCCGAGCAGCTGGGCATCCCCATGGCGCAGCTGGCGCTGGCATGGGTGCTGCGCCAGCCCAACGTGGCCAGCGCGCTGGTGGGCGCCAGCCGCCCGCAGCAGATTGTGGAAAACGCCAAAGCCTCCGGCTATGTCATCCCGGCCGACGCGCTGGCTGCCATTGACGAGGCGCTGGCATAATGCGCAGGGTATCGGCCAGCGGGCTGCCGCTGCCCGCCCTTGGGCAGGGCGGCTGGCAGCTGGGCGATAATCCGGATAGGGCGCCCCAGGAGATCGAGGCGCTGCGCCTCGGCCTGGATCTGGGTCTGACGCTGATCGACACCGCCGAGATGTACGGCAGCGGCCGCTCCGAGCGGCTGATCGGCCGGGCGATGGAGGGCAGGCCGCGCGACAGCTATCAGCTGGTATCCAAGGTGCTGCCGCAAAACGCGGGCAGGCGGCATATCTTCCAAAGCTGCGAGGCCTCGCTCGCGCGCCTGCAGACGGATTATCTGGATCTTTACCTGCTGCACTGGCGCGGCACGGTGCCGCTGGCGGAGACCGTTGAATGTATGGAAACGCTGGTGCAGGCCGGTAAAATCCGCCGCTGGGGCGTATCCAATTTTGATACCGCCGATATGGAGGAGTTGTGGCGCATTCAGGACGGGCAGCGCTGCGCCGTCAACCAGGTACTGTACAACCTCGGGTCCCGCGGCATCGAGTTTGACCTGCTGCCGTGGCTTGCGGCGCACGGCGTGGCCGCCATGGCCTATTGTCCCGTGGCGCAGGCCGGCGCGCTCAAGCGCATGCACAAGGATTTTTATAAGGATCCCACGCTGGCCGCCATCGCCAAAAAGTACGCCGTCAGCGTAACCCAGCTGCTGCTGGCCTTCACCCTCAGGCAAGCCCATGTGATCGCCATCCCCAAGGCCGCCAATCCCGCCCATGTAAAGGAAAACGCAGCGGCCGCGGCGCTTATCGCAGCGCCGGAGGACTGGGCGCAGATCGACAGGGTATTCTGGCCGCCCACGGCGAAAATGCACCTCGACATCGAATAACCGCGCTGCCGGCGTGCCGTTTGCCGTACCCGCGCAATTTCGCCCCCTCCCCCGCGACGCAAACCTTGACGATTCCCCACCATCAATGATATACTACGCTTCGGCTACACGATTATGGAGAGGTATCGAAGCGGTCATAACGGGGCTGACTCGAAATCGTTTCGGTTTTTGAGAAGCTCCGCGCCGGAGAACCTTGATTTTCCTGGGTTTGCGTGCTATCCTACACTACAGTTTTACTTCCAGTTCTCTCCGCCAGTTCTCTCGAATTTCCCAGCGTTCGTTTGAGAGGGTGGCGCAGACGATATCAATGGAGAGGTATCGAAGCGGTCATAACGGGGCTGACTCGAAATCAGTTTGAGAGCAATCTCACGTGGGTTCGAATCCCACCCTCTCCGC
>DAOPIR010000154.1:0-7182 GCA_035399245.1 Candidatus Limiplasma sp. | reverse complement strand
CTGCTTTCAGCCATGCAGCGGACGACGGGGCAGACAAAAGGAAATGCCACAACCACCAACCAGTACATCGGCAATAACTGGGCAACCATGCCCAGCTTCCTGATTGAGATGGGGTATATGAGCAATCCCGTGGAAGATGTACTGTTGTCGGCCAAAGCATATCAGCAGCGGCTGGTGGAAGGAATGGTGGAAGGGATTTACGAGCTGGCGCTGGAGCGCGGGTTGATCATAGCACCCTGAACCAGACGTGGGATGTGGTAACGGACATATCCTGTACGACCAGCATGTAACCGTTCAGATCAAAATAGTAATGATCCGACTTGTAGGCATGGATAAAATGCGGCACGCCTTCCACCGGCATACCTACAATGGTGATGGAAACGCCGCCGTTGGTCGTGTTGCAGTTGAGGTTGTTTTCTTCTATATATTCCGCATACCGATCGCCGTAGGTCGGGTTTTTGCCGCAATGGATTAAAAGCGGATACTCGAGATAATCCGCAAGCTCCGGCACCTCCTCGGCAGTATAGCCGTAATCCGCCAGCGTGCCGATATACATCATGATATGCCGGCGGTTGACCTTGGTCACCAGATAATCGCCGACCTCCAGATAATTCTTCAGCTCGGCATAGGGGACATCGTTGATCGGCAGCTGGTTATCCTTATAATCCACGTATTTTGTAATCATGTATTCCAGCGTGTCGTTTTTCGGCCGGCCGGTTTCCAGGTTGATCCAGTCCATATAGCCGGTACAGTCGAACCCGTAAATGTAGCGGTCGCCTTCGATATAAATTTTCATCGTTTCAACCGCATGGCCGATGGTCATCAGACGATCCGGATCCTTGCCTCCGAAAAAATAGGGGAGGCCCAGCTCATAACGCGCCTGAACATCTGCGCCGGTAATCTCGTTATACCGTTCCAGAATGGGATTGCCTTCCTCCAGCATCTCAAACGCCACATCCAGCAGCATGTTGCGTTCCACCAGCGCGCAGGCGCCGGTTGCGCTAAACAGCAGGGGGATCAGGATCAGCAGTGCGAGTCCTCTTTTCATTGATTTTTGTCCTCTCCGGTTTCTTGCAGGTAAATGGCTTCAAGATCAGATACCGTACCCAACCGGTATCCCTGCTCCTTAAAATAGGTGATGGCCATGTCCATCGCTTCCACGGTATCCTTATTGAGAATGTGCGCCAGAATGATATTGCCGGGCGCGGGATTGCGGATGATGTGATGGTAAATGGAGCTGACCGTGGCGCCGTCCACCCAGTCCATGGCATCGTTGGTCCACATGATCACGTCGCATCCGTCGGCAATGGAAAGCGCGGCCACATAACGGTTGTATTCTCCAAACGGCGGGCGGAACTTGGTCGGGTGTACGCCGGTAAGCTCTTCAATAGCGTTGTTCGTTTTGGTAATCTCCCGCCGGATGACGTGCAGATCCTCAAGCTCCGTCATATGGTAATGCGAATAGGAGTGGTTAGCCAGCTCGTGGCCGTGCGCCTGCAATTTCAGCACGTCCTCGGGATGCTCCTTAACGCCGGATCCCGTCATGAAAAAGGTAACCTTCACGTTTTGCCGGTCCAGCATTTCCAAAAAGTCATCGATATATGCCCATTGATAAGCGCAGTCCAGCGACAGGGCGATAAACTTTTCCGTGACAGGGTAGCTGTACACGGCCAGATTTTTGATGTCGGCAATCGCCAGATATCCCATGTCGGCGGATACTGTAAAGCCGTTCCATCGTATGGTAAGGTCGTGCCTGCCCACCTGCGAGGCATCGGGTGTCCACTTGAAATTAAACAGGGAACGCGTTGTGTTTTGCCGGATGGTGAGCGTGGCAAGCGTTTCGCCGTACTGGTCGCACAGTGTAAACTCGCCGTCTTGCAGCAGGTTATTTTTATCCATCGTTACGGCTACGGCGCAGTCACGATCGGTAAACCGTATATAGATCGCCTCGTAAAATTCTATCTCCGGCAGGGGATACAGCATAACTTCCGCGGCAGCGTTGCAGCCCGCCGCGGTAAAGGCCATCGGTGTCCGCCGGGTAACGACCGGTGTATCGCAGGCGATGGTTACCTCCGTCTGCCCGCTTTTGATTACAGCGGTATAAACGCCGCCTTCGGAATCGGAAAGCTGTATTTCCGTGTCCGCCGCCATCGGTTCATCCGCCGCCACAACGACCGATACGGGAAGCCCGCCGTTAACGGTATCATCCGCAATCGACAGTGTGACAGCCGGCAATTCCGCCGCCCCTGCGTGGACAGCGATCAAAGCCAAAAAGGCGGCCAATAAGAGTATGCTATATTTACGCATCGTTTCCTCCAGAGACATTTTAAACATTGTAACAGATTATTATAGGGTTATCCAGTGATTTCCATGTATATTTTGCTTTATTTTTTCCCATATTTCTGCTATACTTTGGAAGCTGATATCAAATTGAGCGCATCATCACACAATTCATATGAAATTGCATTGATTGTACGCATGGTGCAAATGTTCATCATATTAAGGGGGATCATCATGGCTGGTTTTGAAACCAAGGACATCAGGAACATTGCCATCATGGGGCATGGCAGCGAAGGCAAGACCACTCTTGTGGAAGGATTGCTCTTCGCTGCGGGCTTAATCGACAGGCAGGGCAGGGTAGAGGACGGCACTACGGTTATGGACTTCGATGCGGAAGAAACCAAGCGCCACAGTTCCATCAGTGCGGCGGTAGCGCCCATTGAGTGGAAGGACAAGCACCTCAACATCATTGATGTACCCGGCTATTTTGATTTTATCGGGGAAATGATCGGCCCGCTACGCGTGGTGGAGACCGCCGGCATTCTGGTCAACGCCTCCGGCGGCGTGGCTGTCGGTACTGAAAAAGCGTGGAAATATGCCACCAAGTATAAGGTGGGCAAGCTGCTGATCGTTAACCAGATGGACCGCGAGCATGCGGACTTTGACAAGGTGTTTAATCAGCTGCGCGATATGTTTGGCGGCAGCGTAGTGCCCATTTTGCTGCCTATCGGCAAGGGCGAGAGCTTCAAGGGGCTTGTAAATGTGCTGGAGAACAAGGCGTACGACTGCACCGGCAAGGTACCCAAGGAAATCCCGATCCCGGACGGTATGGCGGACAGCATTGCATCCGCGCTGGAAGAGATTACCGAAGCAGCGGCCGGTGCCGACGACGATCTGATGATGAAGTATCTGGAGGGCGAAGAGCTTTCCGCCGAAGAAGTTCTCGCGGGCTTCTCCGCCGGTATGGCGAAGGGCGAGATCACGCCCGTGGTGCCGTGCTCCGCGGTGACGACGGTGGGCGTAACCATGCTGCTGGATGTTATCGCCGATTTCCTGCCGTCGCCGGCAGGCAGAACCTATTCGGGAATCGACCCGAAAACCGATGCGGAAGTTACCCGCGATTGCGCAAGCAGCGAACCGTTCTCCGCGTTCATCTACAAAACGATTGCCGACCCGTTCGTGGGCAAGCTGTCGCTGTTCAAAGTAATGAGCGGCAAATTTACCGCCGGCACCTCTGTGTACAATCCCACCGCAGGGAAAACGGAAAAGGTATCAGGCGTCAATGTTCTGCGCGGCAAGAAGCTGATCTCCATTGAGAGTCTCAACGCCGGCGATTTGGGCGCGATGGCAAAGCTGCAGGTAACAAACACCGGCGATACGCTGTGCGACCAGTCCAACCAGATTGTGTATCCCAAGATTGATTTTCCCGTACCCTGCATCAGCAAGGCGATCTTCGCTACCAAGCAGGGCGAGGAGGATAAGGTGTTCAACGGTCTTGCAAGGCTGCAGGAGGAAGATCCCTCCATTACCGTGGAAAAGAACACGGAAACCGGTGAAACCCTGGTATCCGCGCAGGGCGATCTGCACCTGGATGTGGTGAAAAACAAGCTGGCTTCCAAGTTTGGCGCCAGTGCCGAGCTGCAGGATCCGCGTATCCCGTACCGCGAGACCATCAAGAAGACCGTTAAGGCACAGGGGCGCCACAAAAAGCAGTCCGGCGGACATGGCCAGTTCGGCGATGTATGGATAGAGTTCTCGCCCATCGGCGATACGAACATCCAATTTGAGTTTGAAGACGCCGTCGTGGGCGGCGTGGTACCGCGCAACTTTATTCCGTCAGTGGAAAAGGGTTTGCGCGAGAATATCGTCAAAGGCGTCCTCGCCGGCTATCCGATGGTTGGCCTGCATGCCAAACTGTACGACGGTTCCTATCATGCGGTAGACTCTTCGGAAATGGCATTCAAAACCGCTGCCCGTATCTCCTACAAAAAAGGCTGTATGGAAGCCGGACCCGTGCTGCTGGAGCCGATTATGCATGTGGACGTGTTTGTGCCGGACGAATACATGGGCGATATCATGGGCGATATGAACAAGCGCCGCGGCCGCATCATGGGCATGAACCAGGTGGACGGCATGCAGAAGCTGGAAGCCGAAGCGCCGCTGGCTGAAATGTTCAAATATGCTACAGACCTGCGCTCGATGACGCAGGCGCGCGGCTCGTTTTCGATGAAGTTCGAACGCTATGAAGAGGTACCCGCCAACGTAGCCCAGAAGATTATCGACAACGCGCAAAAGGACGAAGACGAAGAAGATTAATCGTCAGAGACTGCCTTATCAAACCCCTCCCTGTATTGGGAGGGGTTTTGCAAAAAGGAGTGCAGCTATGATTACTACGGTATGCCTCAATCCCGCAATTGATAAAAGCGCAACGGTTGACCATATGCAGCTGTTGGAAGTCAATCGCCTGCGTGATATCCGCACGGCTATCGGCGGCAAAGGGATCAACGTTGCGGTTGTGCTCAAACGGCTGCAGGCGGATGTGTGCTGCGTAGGCTTTATGGGCGAAGCGGACGAGCGGTTTTTTATGCGGGGGTTCTCCTGTGAACAACTGTGTTTTCGCGCCGTTCTCGTACCGGGGAATGTGCGCTCCAACCTGAAAATCATCGATGCGGATACGCTGGCGGTGACGGAATTCAACGAACAGGGCGCGCAGGTTACCCCGGCGGCGCTGGAAGATCTGACCAAAGAGTTGTATAGCACAGCCGAAGCCAGCAGCTATATTGCGCTGTGCGGCAGCCTGCCGCCCGGGTGCGGCGCGGATACCTACCGAAAGCTGATGCAAACGCTGCCCGGCAAGCATTGGGTGGTGGATGCTACGGGAGAGGCCTTGCGCCAAGCCCTGGAAATGAAACCGTTTTTGATCAAGCCCAACCTTGCCGAACTGGAAGAGCTGGTGCAGGAGCGGCTGACGACGCGGGATATGATACAGGCAGCGGCAATCAAGCTCTGTCGAGCCGGCACAAGCCATGTGGCGGTTTCCATGGGCAGCGACGGCGCATTGCTGACAGATGGGACTAAAACCGTTTTCGCTCCGGCGCTGACGGTGCTTGCCAAATCTACCGTAGGCGCGGGCGACGCCATGCTGGCGGGAATGCTCTATGGTCTGGATCGCGGCGAAACCGTATTTGAATCCCTGCGTTACGGTATTGCCGCGGGCGCGGCGTGTGTGCAGGGCGGCGGTGCGCATGCCTTTCATCCGGAAGAGTTCCAACGGCTGCTGGAGCATGTAACCGTAACGGAAATTTAGGCTTATTAAATGCAATACAAAAATAGCGGCATTGACGGCGCTCTTTTTTTGCTGTTTATCGCGACTGCTGCAAAGGAATAACGATCGGTTTTTCACTAAGGGTGTACGGGGAACCGTAAACCGTGATATCAACGGTGCCCGCACTGTCCAGCCGCAGGGTGATTTGCCGGTGGCTGACCAGCAGACGAATGCATTTGCTGTGATAAAGGATCGCAAACGCATAGCTTTCGATGGCGGTGGGTATGCATGGACGCAGGGAAAGCCCGTCGGCATGGATTCGCAGTCCGGCAAAGCCGAACACGATACCCATATAGGTGCCGCCCATGTTGGCGGCATGGATGCCGTCGTCGGTATTGCGCTGCTTGTTTTCCATGTCCATGTGCGCGGTGTGCATATAGTAGGTATACGCCTTTTCCGGCTCGCCGATCCGTGCGGCCATCATGGAAAACACACACGGCGACAGGGAGGAATCGTGTGTGGTGATCGGCTCGTAATATTCATAGGTGCGGCGGATAACATCCTCCGCAATGCCATCCTCATACAGGAAATGTCCAAGTACGGCATCAGCCTGCTTGCAAATCTGCCTGCGGTAAAATGCCAGCGGATGAAAGTGCAGCAGCAGCGGCAAAGCGCCTTGCGGCAGGTCGGATACTTCCAGCTTTTCCTTTTGTAAAAAGGAATCATCCTGTGCGTAGATACCGAGCTTATCATCGTAGGGGAGAAACATTTTGTCGCTCGCTTGCCGGAAACTTTCTTTTTCCACCTCGGTAAGCCCGAAATGCGCTTCCACACGAAAGGATGGATCAGCCTGCTCAAGCGCATCGCAAATCAGCAGGGTATTGCGCAGCTGATACTGTACAGACAGGTTGGTGTAATAGTTGTTATTCACCAAACAGGTATATTCATCAGGCCCTGTAACGCCGTCAATGCGGAACTGGCCATTGTACCAGTGTCCGGTATCCAGCCATAGGCGCGAGGTTTCGATTAGGATTTCCGCGCCCTTTTTCCGCATGTACTCCAGATCGCCGGTGACGAAATAGTAGGTGATTACCGCGTGGGCGATGTCGCTGTTGATGTGGTACTGCGCCGAACCGGACGGGAAATACGCGGAGCACTCGGTGCCTGTGATCGTGCGCCACGGGTACAGTGCGCCGCGGCTGTGCCCCAGCAATCGCGCCTGCTCCCGTGCACCGTCCAGCGTGGCATAGCGGTAATCCAGCAGCATGCGCGCAATTTTTGGCTGGGTGAGCAGGAAAAACGGGAACATGTAGATCTCAGTATCCCAAAAATAATGGCCTTCATAGCCTTCGCCGCTAAGGCCTTTGGAGGCGATAGAGGATATGCCGTCACGGCCGGCGGACTGGAAGAGCGAATAAATGGCAAAATCAATGCCGGATTGCAGCGAAGGCTGCCCCGTAACGGTGATCCTTGCCGTGTTCCATAGCTCGTCCAGTATCTCTTGCTGGCGGGCATGCCAGGTTTGGATGGGAATTTCACTGCAGGTCTCCGCCAGCGCTACGGCTTCAGGCAGCGGCGCGTCATGACGGCGGCTGTCGGTATAAACGCACCACTTGATAAACGACAGCGGCTCACCC
>DAOPIR010000153.1:0-7223 GCA_035399245.1 Candidatus Limiplasma sp. | reverse complement strand
CGACCCAGTTCCTCAACCTCCTGTTCACCGATGCTTCGATCTCCAACCTCGTGTGCAACGGCATTGAAGGCGTCCACTATGTGGTGACCGATGAAGGCAACATCACCTTCGCGGGCGACCTCAATCCCGTAACCACCGGCTGGCCCTCCGGTATGGGCACCTTCTGGCCCAACATCTGCATCACCTATCCGTGGGCGCCCGACGCTGCCGATGTGTACGACAACTGGCTGGCCTCCAATGAGACCTGCATGAAGTCTCCGGCACTCGGATTTGCGTTTGATTCATCCGTGGTGTCCGATGAAGTGGCGGCATGCTCTACCGTGGTGGATAAGTACATCGCGGCGCTGCTGCTCAACATCGGCGATACCGATGCGCTGTACCAGTCGCTGATCGACGAGCTGGACGCAGCCGGAATCAACGATATTATTGCGGCCAAGCAGGAACAGCTGAACGCCTGGGCAGCCGAATAAACCAACCCCCACGACACAACACACGCAGGGCGGCGCGGTGCTACGGCGCCGTCCTGCGCACTTTTTCGGAAGGGGAAAGAACATGCAATCCGCTTTTAAAGGATTACGCCGCAAGCTGAAACGGTATATGCCGCTGTATATCATGATGCTTCCGGGCCTGGCTTATATCATCGTCAATAACTACATTCCGCTGGCGGGCCTGCAGCTTGCGTTTAAGAAATTCAAGTACGCAAAAGGAATTTGGGACAGTCCCTGGAACGGAATCAAGAACTTTACATATCTGTTCAAGACAGGGGATGCATGGGTTATCATCCGTAATACTTTGGGATATAACCTTATTTTTATCATCCTGGGTACAATTTTCGCGATCCTTGTCGCCATTTTGCTTAATGAGATTCATCTAAAAAAAGTGCAGCAGGTTTATCAAACGGTTGTTTTAATCCCGTATCTGATTTCGTATGTAATCGTGAGCTACATTACGTATGCCCTGCTTGGCGAAAGCAACGGCATGATCAATAACTCCATTTTAGTCCCGCTGGGGTTGCAGCCCGCGTCTTTTTATACCGATCCGAAGTACTGGCCGTATATCCTGACAACAGTACAGCTGTGGAAAACCTTCGGATACAGCTCTATCATCTATTTCGCCACCATCATCGGTATCGACAAGGCCTATTACGAGGCTGCCGTTGTGGATGGCGCCGGTACCTGGAAGCAGATCACCAGCATCACGCTGCCGATGATCAAGCCCGTGATCATAACGCTGACGCTTTTATCTATCGGGCGCATTTTCTATTCGGACTTCGGTCTGTTCTATCAGGTGCCGATGAACACCGGCCTTTTGTACGATGCGACCAATACCATCGATACCTATGTGTATCGCGGCCTGCTGGAGACCAACGATGTCGGGCGGGCGTCCGCAGCCGGTTTTATCCAGTCGGTGCTGGGGTTTCTGCTGGTGCTGGGCACCAATGCCGCCGTACGCGCCATCGAAAAAGATCAGGCATTATTTTAGACAGGAGGGGAAACCATGAGCTTTTACGGAAAACGGTTTTCGGTTTTTGCCAACATTGTGTTAATCCTGCTGTCGCTTACGTGCGTACTGCCGCTGCTGCTGCTGCTCACGTCCTCGCTGACCTCGGAGGATTCGCTGATGCACTACGGCTATTCGCTGTGGCCCAGAGAATGGAGCTTTGAGTCCTATAAATATCTGTGGTACAGCCGCGCACAAATCCTCAACGCCTATAAGATGACGATTTTGGCAACCACGGTGGGCACGCTGTCCAACCTGACCATTACGACGCTGATGGCGTATCCGTTGTCGCGCAAGGGATTGCCCGGGCGGTATTTCTTCTCCTTTGCGGTGTTTTTCACACTGCTGTTCAACGGCGGCATGATCCCCAGCTACCTGATGTGGGTACAGGTGTTCCACATCAAGGATACGTTTTGGGCGTTGATCCTGCCCAATCTTTTGATGAACGGCTTTGGCGTGATCGTCATGCGTACGTTCTTTTCCACCAATATCCCAGACGAAGTGCTGGAAGCCGCGCGTATAGATGGTGCAGGCGAAACGCGCACGCTGATTACCGTTGTGCTGCCGCTGTCCACACCGATCTTGTCCACTATTGCGCTGCTTTCGGGCCTGGCGTACTGGAACGACTGGATCAACGGTCTGTATTACCTGGTCAAGCGTACAGACTACTATACCATCCAAAACCTGCTCAACCGCCTGATTGCCAGTGCGGACTTTATCGCAAACAACGCGGCCAACTCCGCGCTGACCGCGGGGGTTACGGTGCCGAGCGTAGGCATCCGCATGGCGATTGCCGTAATCGCGCTGGTGCCGATTATGATGATTTATCCGTTTTTGCAGCGCGGCTTTGTCAAAGGTATCGTGATTGGCAGCGTAAAGGGATAAGGCACAAAAATACCAATATCAAAGGGGGATATATCAGTGCGACTGCAAAACCAGGATGTTCTGCCATTTGAGGCTTCACAGCCGGAAGCGGTTGGCATTCCCTCGCAATCGATCTTACGGTTCCTGCAATCTCTGGAGGAGCACCGGTACCGTCTGCACGCCTTTTTGCTGATGCGCCGCGGCAGGCTTTGCTTTGCCGGCGCAAGCGCGCCCTACACGCTGCGCACGCCGCATCGGGTTTACTCGGCGGGCAAGTCCATCCTGGCATTAAGCGCCTGCCGCGCCATGCAGGACGGCAAACTGCAGCCGACGGATTCCATTGCGCAGTATTACCGTGACGTCCTGCATGGGGATACACGCTTTGACGGCATGACGGTGGACAGCCTGCTCACCATGCGTTCCGGGCAGGTGGACGATCCGTTTTTGGCAATTCTTAAGGATCTGGATGCTGATCTGGCACGCCTGTTTTTTACCGTGCCGCCGGTGGAAACACCGGGCAAAACCTTTCGCTATAACAATACGATTCCAAGCGTGCTCTCCGAAACCGTGGAGCGTGCCGTCGGGATTCCGTTTGAAGCTTACCAGCAAAACCACTTTACAGGTCCGATGAACGCGCCGATCTTCGCGCCGACCAACACCAAAGGGCAGTACAATCCGGTGGTAATGGCGATGTCCGCCGTAACGCTGATGAAGTTCACCCACCTGTTTTTGGAAGAAGGGCTTTGGGAGGGAAAGCAGCTGGTGGATCCCGCGATCATCCGCGAATGTGTGCGCGAGCATACGCAAACGGGAATGACCGGCAATGCCGCCGGCTACGGATGGCAGATTTGGCGCAACGCCTTTGGCGGATACCGCATGGATGGCGGCTTTGGCCAATTTGGCATTGTGCTGCCCAAGCAGGATTTGGCCGCTGTAATCCTTTCGGATATGCCGGATCCCTCCTTTGCGCTGGAAGCCTTTGCCGATGAGATCGTAGAAAACCTTTCGCCCGCTCCGCTGGAGGCGGATATTGCCTTGCAGCAGGAATTGGTTTCCTGCGCAAACCGGATGTCCCTGGCACCCAAAGGCGGCGTGGTACATTCGCCGCTGGAAGAACGCTGGTTTGCCGGCCGCTATCGCTTTTTACAGCCCGCGATAGACCTGCGCTTTTTGGCGGATGATGAGGCGCTGGGCATTGTGCTTACCGAAAACGGAGATGAGCAAACGTACAGCTGCGGATTGAACGGGCAATGGCTGCTCAATGACCGTCACCTGCTGGTGGCGCCGGAGTGTACGGTGGATAACGGCGTGTACTGCCTGGATCAGGATGCGTGCTTTTTGACGGCGGTTTGGCGGGACCACGCTACGCTGGAGATCACGTCCAAAAGCCTGGCGGCACAGGGTGAGTATCTGTACCGGTTTATGTTTCAGGATGGTGGGATTACCCTTACCTATCCGCCGCACCCCTGCCGCGGTTGGCCGAATTTAGCGCATGCGGAAATCCTGCATGGGAAGGGAGCCGGGCTTTGATGAACGCTCCCGCCGGCGAAGAACGGCTTTTCAACAGGACCTATCTGTCGCTGTTTTTAATCAATATGATCGTATCGGCAAGCTTTTCCATGGTGGCTACCACCATATCGCTGTATGTGACCGGCTTTGGTGAAACCGCGGCGGTTGCCGGCACCGTGGTGGGTGTGCTGTCCGTCGCGTCGCTGTGCGTGCGCCCGTTCAGCGGCATATTGAGCGATCAGCTCAACCGCAAGCTATTGCTTACGGTATCGCTCCTTGGCATCAGCTTGGCGATGGCCGGCTGCGGGTTAACCCGCTCGGTTCCGCTGCTGATCGCGTTTCGCGTGCTCCACGGCCTGTCTTTCTCCATTGCGACAACGGTTACCATGGCGCTGGTGGCGGGATCAGTTCCGCAGGCAAAGATGGCGCAGGGACTTGGCTATTTTGCGGTGGGGCAGACCATTACGGCCGCTTTCGCACCGTCTCTTGGCATTTGGTTGGGGGAAAGCTTTGGCTTCTCTATCACCTTTCTCAGCGCTTCAGTATTGATTTTAATGGCGCTGGCATTGGCAATGTTTATTGTTCCCTCGCAGGGCAAGAAACACTTCCGCCTCGGCCATCGGCTGACGGTGGCGGATTTTATCTCCCGCGAGGCGCTGCCGTTTGGGATTTTAGCGATTGTCGTGTCCGGCGCAACGGGATTGGAAAACAGCTTTGTGGCGCTGTACGGCCAACAGCTGTCGATGGGCAATGTCGGCTGGTATTTCACCATCGGCGCCGTGGCTCTGTTTATCTCCAGGCTGTCCAGCGGCAAGCTGGCGGATAAGCATGCCGCGCCCGTTATCTATGCGGGGCTTGGCATGATGTCGGCCGCGTTTGTGCTGCTGGGGATCGCATCGGTCGGCAGCGCGCTGATCATCTTTGCGGCGGCGGCTATGCTCAAGGCGCTCGGCCTTGGCGCGGTACAGCCCACCCTGCAGGCCAGCAGCATGCGCTCGGTGCCGGTGGAGCGGCGCGGTGCGGCATCGTGCACGTATTATCTGGGCGCGGACATCGGCCAGGCGGTAACCCCCGTGCTGGGCGGCGTGATTGCCGGTGTGCGCGGGTATCCTGTTATGTTTATGCTCTTTGCCCTGCCGCAGCTGATCGGCATCGGGTTTTATGTATGGCTCAGGCACCGCCGTGCCGTTTGATGGGAAAGGAATGATATGATTATGACGGAACTCAAGCGCGTAACCCCCGAAAGCGTCGGCATTTCGAGCAGGGATTTGCTTTCCATGCTCAAGGAACTGGAAGCCTGCGGCACCGAGCCGCACGGGCTGATGGTGACCCGCCACAGCAAGGTGGTATTGGAGTGCTGGTGGGCACCGTTTACCCGCGAAACAAAGCACATCTGCCACTCGTTTGGCAAATCCTATGTGGCAACCGCCGTCGGCGCGGCCTGTACCGACGGGCTGCTTTCGGTGGAGGACCGCATTGCCGATATCTTTCGCGATGACCTCAAGCAGCTGGGGATTCCCGATAGCGGCAACATGGCCAAGCTAAAGGTAAAGCATGTGCTGACCATGACCAACGGTATGAGCGTGCATGCGCCCAGCGGCGAGCACATGATACGAAATTACCTGGCAACGGCTGTGGATCGGGAGCCCGGCAGCGTGTTTATGTACAACACAACCGGTTCGTGCATGCTCAGCGAGATCGTACGCCGCGCCACCGGAAAATCAGTATACGATTATCTGAAGGAACGGGTATTTAATACTATCGGGATCAATACGGATCACCTGGCATGGATGACATTCAAAAACGGACTGCATGCCGCGCCTGCCGTGGCATCGAGCACCGAAAACAACCTGCGGCTTGGGCTTTTATACCTGCAAAACGGACGCTGGGATGGAAAAACAGTGATCGATGAGCACTGGATCAAGGCCGCGACCAGCAAGCAGATAGATAACGAAACCGGCGGGTACGGCTACCAGCTGTGGATGCACCGGCAGCCCGGTGTGTTCAAGTTCTGCGGCGGTCATGGACAGGACAGCGTGATGAGCCGTCCGCTTGATCTGGCGTTTTCCATTCAGCAGGCAGGCAGCGAGCCGCATGATACCGCGGCTTACGACGCCGTACTGAGTAAATATCTGCTTTTTAAAACCCTGCCCGATACCCTGCCGGAGGATCCGCAGGCATATGAAAAGCTGCGGGAATATGCGGCGTCGCGCCGTCTGCCCGATGGCGCCAGCGCCGCAGCACATGGATTTGCAAAAGGCTGGGACGGCCAGTATAATATTACCAATGGCCGTTTTCATGTATATCCGGAACTGATCCCGTTCGGCGACAACAATGTGTATCGTGATTTTTACGATCTTGAGGATGAATACACCAAAAGCCTGCAAATCGCCTTGCAAGACGAGTGGGTGGAGATTACGCTGGATGGCAGAACCACACTGCGGGCACGGCTGGACGGCAAACGGATTCCGCATGAAACCTATTGCCTGATGCCGAATTATCCGTATGAGTGCAGCACCGCGGTGTTTGAAAAGGACCAGCTGATTGTGGACACATGGTTTTACCAGACATGCTTTAAAACGCGCATGTGGTTTACCCGTGAGGGGGATACGCTGCGCCTCACGGTGCGTAAGGAACGCCTGCATGACGACGAACCCTATATCTGGTATCGCGATGTTGTATTGGCAGCAGCGCATGAAAAAAGGATGAACAACGTTTGAGCAAGGATCAGCGAGTGTCGATGCGGGAGGTTTCCCGCCTGTCGGGTGTTTCGATTGCAACGGTTTCGCGCGTGATACATAAAAGCGGGCGTTTTTCGGCTGAAACGGAAAAGCGGGTGCGCGAAGTGATGGAGCAGCTCAACTATGTGCCGGATGTCGTGGCGCAGGGAATGCGCATGCGCTCCATGCCCATTGTGGGGATCATCGTGCCGGACATCATGGACGAAAACTACGCCCTGATGGTACGCACACTGCAAAAAGAGCTCTTCCTAAACGGATACTCGGCGTCGATTTTCAACACCAACGAGGACAGCGCACTGGCAAGCCACTTTATCGGCATGCTGAAAACACAGCGTGCCAGCGGCCTGGTGTATGTGCCGGACCGCAATGGGGACGATGTGGATCCGCAGGGCATCCCGCTGGTGTATTTTGACCGTAGACCGCACGGCGCCGCGCCGGAAAACAGCGTGATCGTGGAATGCGATAACTTTACCGGTGCGCGCAATGCCGTGGCAAAGCTGACTGCCAGCGGCTGCCAAACGATTGCGCTGCTGTCGGAAGAAAAGGAGATATCATCGCATCGGGAGCGCATCCGCGGCTATCATACCGCGCTTCAAGAGGCGGGACTGG
>DAOPIR010000152.1:0-7361 GCA_035399245.1 Candidatus Limiplasma sp. | reverse complement strand
GGAATATTTCCGCGCCGGTCTTTCCATGGGCAAGGCATTTGCGTATAACTTCAAGGTTCGGTTTGTGCCGTATCCCATTCCGTTTATCGGTAAGGTGGAAAGCGGGCTGATGACGCTCAGCAATTTGAAGGTGGAAAGCGCTAAGCGCATCTCCCTGCCGACAACCTCCGGCTGGCCCATTCGTACGGCAAACCTCAAACGGGCGCTGCTCGTGGAGTATCTGCCCATCGACGGCACCGATCAGTATCTTGTGCTGATCAACCTGCATCTGGAAGCCTATACCACGGGAGAGGCAAGACAAAAACAGCTGGATGTGCTGTTCTCCCTGATGGAAGACGAATATAAGGCGGGCAATTACGTGATCGCCGGCGGCGACTTCAACGCCAATTTCCCCGGAGCGGAGAGCCTGTATCCGATTACGGACGACTCGGTTTGGGTGCCCGGCGATCTGCAGCTGGATGATCTGCCCAATCACTTCGACTACGCCTACGAGCTGGATGTGCCCACCTGCCGCTCCATGGATAAGCCTTACGACGGCAACCGCGAGGACCATATCATGTATGTGATCGACGGCTATATCGTTTCCGATAATATCAAGGTAAATGACATCCAGAATATTGATTTGAACTTCGAAAACACGGATCACCAACCGGTAGCGATAGACTTTACATTAAAATGAAGAAAGATTTCGTCATCAAGGGCCATATCATCTGGAGCGACAGCCTCAAACACTTAAACGCGATCCCGCATGGGTACCTGGTATGCGAAGGCGGGCTGTGCACGGGCGTGTTTCGCGCACTTCCTGATCGCTATGCCCACCTGCCGCTCAAGGACTACGGCGGACACCTGATCATGCCGGCCGTGTATGATCTGCATCTGCACGCGCCGCAACTGGCATATTGCGGTATGGGCATGGATCTGGAGCTGATCGATTGGCTGAATGCCTATGCGTTTCCCGAAGAGGCGAAGTTTGCCGATTTAGACTATGCACGGCGTGCCTATACGGTGTTTGCGGATACGCTGCGCAGCAGCTATACCGCGCGGTTTTGCTGCTTTGCCACGATGCATGCGCCCGCTACGCTGCTGCTGGCTGAGCTGCTGGAGGCATCCGGCCTGCGCGGCTATGTGGGCAAGGTGAGCATGGATCGCAATGCGCCCGCCGACCTGTGCGAGCCGTCGGCTGAGGCGGCGGCGCGGGACTGTGAGCAATGGATTGTCGATATGCAGGCACGGTTTACAAACATCAAACCCATGCTTACTCCGCGCTTTATCCCCTCGTGCTCCGATGCGCTGATGGAACGGCTGCACAAGCTGGCGGACAAGTACGGCGTGCCTGCGCAGTCGCATCTGTCCGAAAATCACGATGAAATCGCCTGGGTAAAGGCACTGTGTCCGACGAGCAAAAACTACGCTTCGGTGTACGATCATTTCGGCATGCTGTCGGCAAACGCCGTGATGGCGCATGTGGTGTATCCGCAGGACGAGGAGATTACGCTGCTCAAGCAGCGGCGTACGATGGTTGCGCACTGTCCGGCCAGCAACACCAACTTACGCTCGGGTATAGCGCCGGTGCGCAGGCTGCTGTCTGCGGGCGTGCGCGTAGGTCTGGGCAGCGATGTGGCGGGCGGAGAGAGTATCGATATGCTGCGCGCCGCTGCCGAAGCCATTCAGGCCAGCAAGCTGTATTGGCGGCTGATTGATCAGGCGGCGCCGGCGCTTACCTTTCCGGAGGTATTCTATATGGCCACCAAGGGCGGCGGTTCCTTCTTCGGCAAGGCCGGCAGCTTTGAGCCCGGGTATATGCTGGATGCGCTGGTACTGGATGACAGGGCGCTGCGCACGACCTGCGATCTCACCTTGCCCCAGCGGCTGGAGCGTGCGCTGTACCGGTCCGCCGAGATCAAGCTGACACAGAAATATGTGGATGGAACGCCCCTTTTTGAGGAACCGGTAACAAAGCCGTGACAGCGTAAAATTACCGGATTGGCAGGAAAGATAAATTTTTCAGGGTTTTCAAAGGATAATATTATATTTCTGCGCGCTATCGCTTGTTCGGCAAGGGATAGCGTGTTCTGTTGCCTGAATTCAGCGGGACATATATCGCCACGCGGGACAAAATAGTGCTTGCATAACCATTAGTTTTCGTGTATGATGAATCCAAGTGGTACGACTAATGCCCATAGGGCAAAATTCGTCCCGATTATATGGAATCATAAAGGAGGAGCAGTTCATATGGAACGAGTGTACAATTTCTCGGCAGGTCCCGCCGTGATGGATGAAGGCGTATTGCAAAAGGCGGCCAGCGAGCTGGTTTGCTACAAGGATAAGGGCATGAGCGTGATGGAGATGAGCCATCGCACGTCCATGTTTATGGATATTTATAACGAAGCGGTTGCGCTGGTGCGGGAAGTGCTTTCCGTGCCGGACGATTATGCCGTACTGTTTATGCAGGGCGGTGCCACGCTGCAGTTCAGCGGCGTTCCGCTGAACCTGATGTCGGATTCCAAGGTTGCCGATTATATCGATACAGGCAATTTTGCGCACCTGGCGCTCAAGGAAGCGGAAAAATACGGCACGGTGAATGTCGCCGCCACCAGCCTGGCGGAAAACTACACCTTTATCCCCGAGATGGACACCCTGCAGCTGACCACCGGCGCTGACTATGTGTATATCACCACCAACAATACCATCTACGGCACGCGCTACGTTGATTTCCCCGACACGAAGGGCGTTCCGCTGGTTGCTGATATGTCCTCCAACATTGCGTCCCAGCCGATGGATGTCAGCAAATTCGGCGTGATCTTTGCCGGCGCGCAGAAGAATATCGGCCCCGCGGGTATCTGCCTGATGCTGATCCGCAAAGACCTGCTGGGCAAGCAGAGCCCGATCTGTCCCAAGCTGATGAACTGGAAGCTGCAAGCGGAAAAGGACAGCATGCTCAATACCCCCAACACCTGGGGCATCTATATGATGAAGCTGGTGTTTGCCTGGATGAAGGAAAAGGGCGGCATTGACGCGTTTTATGAGAACAACCAGAAAAAAGCGGCGCTGCTGTACGACTATATCGACAACAGCAAGCTGTTCTCCAATCCCGTGCAGAAGAAGTACCGCTCGTTGATGAACGTGACCTTTGTTACCGGCGATATCGATAAGGACGCGGCGTTTGTGAAGATGTGCACGGCCAACGGTCTGCAAAACATCAAGGGCCACCGCAACGTGGGCGGCATGCGTGCCAGCATCTACAACGCCATGCCGATGGCCGGCGTGGAAAAGCTGGTGCAAGTGATGCGCGAATTTGAAAAACAAAACCTGTAATACGGAGGAGCAGCATGTATAAAATTCAAACACTCAATGCAATCTCGGATATCATTCACGACTATTTAAGCGCCGAAAACTATCTAATCGCCAAGGAAGAGCCCGTGCCGGACGGTATTTTGGTCCGCTCTGCCGATATGCACTCCATGGAACTGCCCGACAGCCTGCTGGCGATTGCACGCGCCGGCGCCGGCACGAACAATATCCCCATTGCCGAGTGCACCAAGCGCGGCATCGCCGTGTTCAACACCCCGGGCGCCAATGCCAACGCCGTGGCAGAACTGGTGATCTGCGGGCTGATGCTGTGCAGCCGTAATGTGGCCGGCGGCATCGAATGGGTGCAGACCGAGCTTAAGGATAAGGGCGACGAGGTTGCCAAGCTGGTTGAAAAAGGCAAAAAGCAGTTTGTCGGGCCCGAGGTACGCGGCAAGACGCTCAGCGTGATCGGCCTGGGCGCGATCGGCGCCATCGTGGCCAATGCCGCCGCGCAGGGCCTGGGGATGAACGCCATCGGGTTTGACCCCTTCATCAGCGTGGAGAGCGCATGGTCCCTCAGCCGTTCCATCAAGCGCTACAGCAACATGGATGAAGCCTATGCGCAGGCGGACTACCTGACGCTGCATGTGCCGCTGACCGACAGCACGAAGCATATGATCAATGCCGACGCGATTGCCAAAATGAAGGACGGCGTGCATATTCTCAACTTCAGCCGCGGTGATCTGGTGGATCCGCAGGCAATGATCGCGGCGCTGGAATCCGGCAAGGTTGCCGGACATGTGACCGATTTCCCGTGCGCGGAGCTCATCGGTGTCAAGAATGCCATCCTTATTCCGCATCTGGGCGCCAGCACCCCCGAAAGCGAAGAAAACTGTGCCAGCATGGCCGCGCAGGAAATCCGGAATTATCTGGAAAACGGACAGATACAAAACTCCGTCAATCTGCCGGAGATCACGCTGGGATACAGCGAGGGCAGCCGTGTGCAGATCATCCATGATAATGTGCCTAACATGGTGTCCGCGATTTCGACGGCAATCAGCGCCAAGCACATTAACATCAACAACATGCAAAACAAGAGCCGCAAAGAGGTGGCCGTGACGGTGCTGGAGCTGGATACCCATCCGGACGACGCACTGATTGCCGAGCTTAAAGCAATCCCGGGCATCATCCGCGTTCGCACCTTCCATTAACAGTAATTATCAATCCAATCAAAACGGGCGGCTGAAAAGCGGCTCGTTTTGTTTGTTGAAAAATAATATGACATACAGCTGTCATATACACTGCGGTATCCTATGGATGATGATATCAATCGATAGGAGGGAATTTGAATGGAAGGTAAGATTTGTCAATGCTGCGCCATGCCGATGGGAGATACGGATGAGCTGTACGGCACCAACGCCGACGGCAGCAAGTGCGACGAGTACTGCAAGTACTGCTATACGGACGGAAAGATACAGTTTGAAGGAACGATGGAAGAGATGATTGATTTCTGCGTTCCCATCATGGTGAAACAAGATCCGGCAATGACGGAGGAGACTGCGCGGAAGCTAATGGCGGATGTTTTGCCAACATTGAAGCATTGGAAACGGTAATTGCAATTCGGCAGGAGAGCGGCAGCCCATAGCGGACGGCTGCTCTTTTTACTGTGTCCATTGACAGCGCAATCCGCCTATTTTATAGTGAATACAGATGAAAAAGCAAGATATCCCCGAAAGGAGCGGCGTATGCAGCGAAAGGCTTACGAAGACCACCTGCGAAAACAGGAAATGGCGGAAACTGAAATCATCATACGATGCGAAGCCATCCAAACCTTTCTCCGGCGACTGGAACAATCGGGCGTAGATGCCGCCTTGGCCGATAAGGAAGATTTTTATCGGATTGCCGAAGATATGATCGCCGAGGGCAGCAATACGATAGAAAACTTTGATGCGGTATGCGAATATCTGCTGTGGGCAGACCTGCGCGCACAGTATATCGCTTTAACTGAAATTACGGATTGCTATAACGGCATGGATACGCTGGCTGAAGCCGTGGAAGCGCGTCACGGAACGGATATCCGCAGACAAATCTTTACGGACCCTGCACCGCCGTTAGGGGCAAGGGAAGCGGAGCGCTGCGCCTATACCCGCACGGTGATGCGGCGGATGGCCGACCTGCTGACGGAGGAAGAGGCGCAGGCGGCGTGGTTTGAAGTACAGCATGGTATCCCGAAAAGTTACTGGAAGCGTTACGATGCACGGGAGCGGGAGCAAGCCGTACCGGGCGAGACGGTAGAAGCGTTTCTGCAACGGAAACGAAGGGAACGCAACCAAAATGTGCAGCGCATGCATGATCAAAATGCGCTTTGGTTTACCATGGAGATCACCGATGAGGTGCTGGATTTTGTGATCCATGACCTGCATATGCAGATCGGAGAGCACAACGGCAGAAAGGGAATCATCATTACCAAGGTGCCCTATCAGCCCGCAAAGGTTCTCCATGCGGCTGATGCGAAGATGAAACGGTATTATGCCTGCCACTGCCCGCTGACGCGCGAGGCGATCCTGCGGGAGGAACCGATATCACCGTTTGGCTGTTATTGCAGCCTGGGGCATGCCAGCCATTTTCTCAAGGGCCTGGGCCTGGAGCTGCAAGGCGAGGTGCTGCAAAGCGTGGTACAGGGCGATGAACGGTGCCGCTTTATCTTCTACCTGCCGGAGGATGCCGGCAGGCGTGATGCGTAATCTGGCATGGTGTCTGCAAAACAAGTTTTTTTGACGCCCTGACCGGACGGCGATTGCCGTCCGGTTTTATGTCCCGCGAATCGGCGAATATACTTCCTTTGCAAAGCGTTGTATTGCATAAAAATGAATTTTATTTTCCCGTATTGACAACTAAAAAAAGGCATGCTACAATAGGCCATAAGTTGAGTAAACGTTTACCCAATCATCGAACTTCATAAGGAGGTACCACTCATGAAAAAAACCCTCGCATTTCTTCTGATGACGGTCATGCTGATTACCAGCATCGGCTTTGCCGCCGCGGAGGACAAGGAAACCGTCCAGGTCGCTTATCTGTTGGCTATGAATGCCGCGGAAGAGCGCGATTTGGTGCAGGATGCCGTCAATGAGCGTCTTGCCGAACTCGGATACGATTTTGAGATCGAATTCGTCTGCATTGATTTTGCGTCATGGGCGACACAAATCAACCTGATGCTGACGGACGGAAGCATTGATCTGTTCAATGCCTGCTTTATGTCCAGCATCTCCGTACTGGCGGATCAAGGCTCCATTGAGCCCGTAGACGAGCTGTTTGCCGAGTATGGCCAGGGTATCCTGGACGCGCTTGGCGACTACATCGATTGTGCCCGCGTGGGCGGTGTGCTGTACGGTGCGCCTAAGGTAAACGCGTTCTCCTCCGCGCTTATGTTCCTGATGGATAAGGATATCTGCGATGAGCTGGGAATTGATCCCCAAACCATTACGGATTTTGCTTCCCTGACCGAAGCATTGAAGGTTGTGCACGCCGCGTATCCCGATATGACCATGATTGCCAACGGCAACGGCGGCGATTATATGGACACGTTTGATACCGATTTGCTCGGCACCTCCGATCCGCTGGGCGCGCTGATGCTTGCGGAAGACTCCACAAGCCTGACCGTGCAGAACTACTACACCAGCGATACGTTCAAAAACCTGCTGTCCTATGTGAAAACGTGGTCGGATGAAGGCTTCTTCATGAAGGACCCGCTCAACGCGCAGGACGGTTCCATGGCCTATCTGTCCAATGGGCAGGCGTTCGGCTCTTTCGTATCCTACAGCGACGAAGCTACGGCGCTGAGCGTGCAGGAAAAGGCCGTCGGCAAGGACTTGTATGCGGCGCAGATCACGCAGGACGCATGGGCCACCACCAGCAATGTAAACGGCATGACATGGTGCATCCCCGCGCTGAGCGAGCATCAGGTAGCCGCCACGCAGTTCCTCAATCTGCTGTTTACCGATGCTGATATCTCCAATCTCGTGTGCAACGGCATTGAAGGCGTCCACTATGTGGTGACCGATGAAGGCAAC
>DAOPIR010000151.1:0-7386 GCA_035399245.1 Candidatus Limiplasma sp. | reverse complement strand
AGCGGCGAGGAAATGGTCGACACCATTTTACAGGCAGGCTTTACCAGGGTTGAGCTCAACTATCAGGTAAAGCCTGCCTTTTACCCTGCCATCCTGGCCGCGGTAAGGGCGGGGCGCATACAGGCCGTAAGTGTACACAACGTGTTTCCCAAAACCGACGACAGCCGCTTTGATACCGATTCGATGCTGCTGGGCTACCAGGACGAAACCTTGCGCCGGATGGCCGTGGAGCTGACCAAACGGACGCTCGACCATGCGGCGGAGCTTGGCGCAAAAGCCGTAGTCGTGCATCCTACGGAGGTGCCGCTGTCGCCCGATGCGTTCGACCATCCGCTGAAAAAGTTGATCCGCAAGGGCCGCCGCAGCACACCGGAATACCATGTGCTGCTGCAGCGGCTGCTGGAGCAACGCAAGGCGGGTCCGTATCTGGACGCGCTTCGCCGCAGCCTGGATGAGCTGTGCGAATACATTGTATCGCAGGGATACGCCGTATATCTGGGCATGGAAAACCGCTCGATGTGCCATCAGATTCCCATTTTTTCGGAGTTTGAAACCATCCTGCACGGGTTTGAAGGCAGCGCGGTGCGCGTCTGGCTGGACACAGGTCATGCCATCATGATGGAAGAAATCGGCCTGCAGCAAATGCCGCCGCCAAAGACCGTGACCGACGCCATCATCGGCATGCACATCCACGATGCCGCTCTGGGGCGCGACCATTATCCGCCGGGCAGTCTGCCTGGCATGCCGCTCAAGCCTTTTCTGCCGCTGATTGAGCGCGCGCCTGTAAAGGTGCTGGAGATTTCCAGCCGCTGCTCGGCCAGCCAGGCGGCACAGGGCGCACAGTGGTTGGCGGCGCAAGCTGCGTTTTAACACAAAGGAGGCGCACTATGCGGCTTACAACCTACGGCACCAGCGCATCCGCGCCCATTCCCGCGCCGTTTTGCAGCTGTGCGGTATGCGAGCACGCGCGCAATGCCGGCGGGCGCGAAATCCGCTCCCGCCACATGAGCATGATCGACAGCGATATCCAGATCGATCTGCCGCCGGATTACTTTTACCACATCCATACACTCGGCGCCGACCCGCGCGGTGTGCGGCACCTGCTGCTGACGCACACGCACATCGACCATTTTACGCCCGGCTTTTTAAACCTCCGCTGCCCGCCCCACCGGCAGGCGGGCGAGATGCCGCTTACGCTGTACTGCACGCAGGATACGGCGGCTATCGTACAGGAAAGAATGCCGGATTTCCCCGGCACCCGCAATATAGCGCTTAAAATACTTGATACCTTTGTACCCATCGCCCTGGACACACGCACACAGCTGACGGCGCTGCCCGCCAACCACATGACGGGCGCGTGCCTGTACCTCATCGAGCGCGGCGGCAAACGCATCTTTTACGGGCATGACACCGCCATGCCGCCCGACGCGACCTTTGCCTGCCTTGCCGGCAAACGGCTGGATATCGTATCGCTGGACTGCACCGACGCCTGCGCGCCGGTTTCGCCCATCCACATGAACATTGCACAGTGCGGCCAGGCCGTCGCCCGCCTGCGCAACATCGGCGCGGCAGATGCCGACACCGTGGTCATCTACAGCCACTTTGCGCATACGGGACAGGCAACCCACGCCGATCTGTGCAAGATGGCGCAGGGCTGGATACCGGCCTATGACGGCATGATCATTCAGCTGTAATTGCCCGATAGAAAACCAGCGCCGATCGTCCGCAGGAAATGGACGACCGGCGTTTTTTATGATAAAGTATACAACGCATACCGCTTGACAATGATTCCTTTGCGGCAATCTTCGAAATATGAAGGAGCATCTGCATGGAACAACCTTATTACAAAAAACTTATGACAAAACGTACCGATACCCTCTTTATGGCCGCTATCGTAATGCTGTTTCTTTTGAAAATCGCGCTGCTGTTTTCGCCGATCCGCAGTGAAGCGGTTATCACCACGTACTTTGCACCGCTGACGGTGGCGATGATCGTATACCTGCTGATGCGCGCGGGTATACCGCGCAAGCCGGCGCTGCTGTTGCCGCCGGTGTTTGCGCTGTGGTTTGCCATCACCCGCCTGATGAACGGGGACTGGTACCTTCGGCAAAGCTCCATCAACGTCTACATGGTGTTTCTGTCCTGCTGCGTCCTGTTTATCGCTCCTTCCATGCTCAGCGCAAAGCAGCGGACGCGGCTTATGAATACCATTGCGCTGGTGTACAGCCTGGTCTTCAGCGCCATCGCCTGGGTGGCCGTCATTGCCGCTATCACCGGCAATCCGTGGGTGAATCCACTGGACAGCAACAGCATCCTCGGCATCAACGACGCCTACAGCAATCCGTATCGGCTGAATATATTGAATATCCACCCCAACGTCAGCGCCGCCCTTTTTTATACGGCCCTGGCGCTGTTGTGCTATCTGTTTTTCCATACGCGCCGCATATGGCTGCGCGTCCTTTACGGGTTGGCCGCTCTCGGGCTTTGCGTTGCCATCATTCTCACCGGCAGCCTGTCGGCGATCGGCATTTCCGGCGCTATCCTCGGCCTAGCCCTGATAGCCGTTGTGATCAGCCGGCATCGCCTCAAAACCAGATTCATTATCCTTGTGATCGCAGCGGTTGCCCTGGCTGCGGTCGGTGCGCTGCTGCTGTATACGCCCGTTTTGCAGCTGGCGCACAGCCTGCAGCAAAGTGTGATACAGCAGGAGGAAACTGTCGCAGTTGATACTGCGCAGGAAACCTCCGAGGTCGCACAGACGCAGGATGACAGCGAAGCCGAAACCGCTGCGTTTGCGCAAGAACGCCTGCAAACCAGCAGCATGAAATCCAGCATGAATGGCCGGTTAAAAATCTACAGCTCTGCATTTTTAAGCATTGCCGATCGCCCCATCACCCTGGTCATAGGCGAGCTGCAGCAGGCCGCGATGGATCGCTCCGCCAAAGTAATCAATTTTCCACTGCAAAACCATTTGCACAATTCCTTTTTGCAGACACTGGTCGTCGGAGGCGGGATATCCTGCCTGATCATCCTTGCGTTTACCGTGCTCCTGGTCATATACAGCATCCGGCTGTTTTTCCGCAAAAGCATCCCGCTCCATCAAAAAATGCTGGTGCTCGTGCCCTTTGCCCTGCTGTGCCACAGCATGCTGGAGGCATTGCTGTTTATCGACGCGCGCATCCTCAACATGCTGTTTTTCTTTATCGCCGGCATGATCATCGTCTGTGTGGAGGAAGCCTCCTCCACTGCGCCCGCTTCCCGCTGATATCGCAAACGGATTTTCAAGTTTCAGTCAGCCCAGTTCCGGATAAACTGTAAGTGTACCCCCGGACCTTGCAAAGGAGCTGCTTATGACACAAAAAGCCCTCGGAAAACCGCTCTTTTCCCTGCCGGAAAGCTACGAAATCCTTTTCCAGGCAATCCGTACCGTGCCTTATATGATGCGGGGCGAAAAAAACGGCTTGCTGTCGCCTGCCCTGCGGGAACGGCTGATGATGGCCGTAACCGAGGTCAACGGCTGCGCCATGTGCTCGTACTATCACGCACAGATGGCGCTGGAAACCGGAATGAATTCGGACGAAATCCACAACATGCTGTCGGGTGAGCTGCAGGGCGTGCCGGAAGAAGAGCTTACGGCCATCCTGTTTGCCCAGCACTATGCCGACACGCGAGGCAAACCGGACCAAGCCGCGTGGAATAAGCTGAAAGAACAATACGGGCAAGAAACGGCTCTCGCTATACTGGGCGCCATCCGCGCCATTATGGCAGGCAACACCTACGGTATTCCCGCCGGATCGCTGCTGCACCGGCTGGGCGTGAAGCGGTTCCATACAGACAAGCGTTCCACCCCCGCCTACGAGCTTGCCATCCTGCTGCTCAGCGTACCGTTTACGCCGGTTGCCATGGTGCAGGCCGGCGCGGCAAAGCTGCTGCACCGCAGCGTGGAGCCGTAACACTCTCCTTTGCCAACCCTATAGCAAACGATCCATCATGATCCGGTTTCTGTGCATGGCTATTTTGGCCGTCAGTCCACAGCAAACCGGTTTTTTTGTATAACGGTCGATTGCATAACCGACGACAGCAAACTATCGCTTGACGTTTCGCGGTTCCGTATTTTATACTGAATGTACATAATTGATCTTTTAGTATCTGCTTCCCGTTCTGCTTGACCGTATGCCGCGCCTGTGCGCGCCAAAAATCGCAAATGGATCCCGCATTGCCCAAAGCCATGTTATACCGCTGCCGCTGTTGAAACCGCTGAGACGATCATCCAACATCCGGAGGTGTTTTCATGATGAAACGCATGCTATGCGCGGCAGTAGTTGCCACGCTGCTTATGACCCTTGGCATCTGCACAGTTTCGCAAGCGGTGGAAACCGGCACGGTTGTCGATACGGACTATCAATTCGACATCGTTTACAGCGCACCGCTGTCGCCGTTCAAGGTGCGGATCGACAACAACGATCAGGTATACGCCATCAACAACTGCGGGGATACCGTATACCAGATTCACGAAAACGGAGAGCTGACCATCAGGTTTACCCGGGCAGACATGGTGATCGGCTGTTTTGACTTTGACAGCGAAAATAACCTATGGCTGACTACCGGCAAAAAGGAGCTGTACAAGCTGGACGCAGACGGGAATTTGCAGCTGATCGTTCCCTATGGCGTCAACCGCGCTTTTTATATCGATTCCAAAAACAATATCATCGCGGTGGACGATTACTCCTACGGCCAATCGGTGCAGCTGATTTCGCCCGATGGGGACATTACCGTTCTTGCGGACGATATCGACGTTTCCTATCACATGGTCGGGATAAATGACGAGATCGTCGTATTGACCTATCAGGGCCAGCTCATCCGTATCGATCCTTCCGGAGAGCAAACCGTAATTGCCGATACCGGAATGATCGACGCGGGCTTGGCGGTCGCACCGGACGGCACCGCCTATATCATCGATAGCAATCTGCATACGGTTGACCTGGATACCGGAGAGCTTCAGGCCATAGACTGGTATTCCATAGACATTCGCTATCCGTGCTTTGACAGCCTTGGCCGCCTGTATGTCTATCATCCAAACGAAGGAATATATCGGCTTGACCTGCAAAGGCGAACCATAGAGCCGTTTTACATGCCGAATAACAATACGATGGCCATGGCGGTGACCAGCACGGGAGATTTGTATGTTGCCTACGGTGATAAACTGCCTAACGGCACTACGACGATCTATCAAATCGTGGGCGGCAAACTTGTCGCGGTAAAAACCGTACCGGGCGGAGAACCCCGGGGTATGGCGGTGCAGGGGCAGGATACGCTCTATATCGCTACATCCGATACGGCGGCGGCTTCGTATATCTATACCGTTAATCTGGTTTCGAATAAGTATAAAAAGCTGGCTGAAACGTTTAGGGGGCTGTCTACGCTGGTCGTCAGCCCAACCGACGACAGCCTCTGGTGGGGCCTGCATAACGGCAGGATTTATAAGCGTACCGCCGGCGGCAGTGTGATTTCGGTGTCGGAAGTGTGCAACAAAGAGGGCGTTTTCTTTGATTTCAGCACAGACGGCACGCTATACGCCATTCTATGGGCGCAGCGGGAAACGCGTTCCGACCCCGGCCCGCACAGTCTATACAAGCTGGGAGCGGATGGGGAATGGATCGAATTGGCGGACATGACCACACAGGATCCCGCGATAACCTGGGCTCTGCCCGTCGTCGGCCTGGACGGCTCGGTCTACGCGATAGCATCCATCGACGGGAGCACGATTTCGCCCACGCGCACCGGCTCTTCCTTTGACGCCGTTCTCCTCTATAACGGAGAAGGCGGATTTTCGCTGATCGGGTATGATTTTCCCTTTGATTGCTGCTCCGCCGCCTGCGACCCGACAACGGGAGATATATATTTTGCAAACAGCGCCGGCGTTTATCGCTTTACGCCGCCGCAGGAGCGTAACTAGCAACGGCACACAGGCGCAAAAAAAACAGGGGCTATAAAGCCCCCGCCCAGGGTGTCGAAAAAACATCGTTTTGCAGATACACTGGCAGCCTGCCCAAAAAGCCCGATATGCTAGGAAGCAAGGGTGGCAAGGGGTTGAGCGTACACAACAGTACGTGATGCCCCTTACCAACCCGCAGCCGACAATAAGGGAGGCCATACGGCCGACTAGCCACCGAGGTTTCGCAGAAACCCAATGGCGTAGCTCCGCTTGATGTATATCAAGCGGAGCCGCAATAGCAGATTGGGCTTTTTTGACAGGCTGAGCAGGGGCTATAAAGCTCCTGCCATTTTATAATCCCCTATTTTGTTTCCAGCGTGAAGGATTTCAGTGCCGGGGCACTGGTGCCGTGGTAGACGAAGAAAATTGCCTGTCTGCCATCAGGGATTTTGATATCCGATGAGAAATCCTCCCAGATGTTGGCAGAGTTGATGGGAATGGAGCCCAGTGCCGGGCCGTCCCATGCGGTTTTGACATCAAACGCGCCGTGCCCGTAGCCGCGGAGAGTAATCTTCACGCGGGCTACATCCTTGCACTGGAAATACTTGAATCCGATCGTTGTACCGTCCTTGATGCCGAAGATATAGCCGTTGTTTTGATCGCCGTCGCGGCCGTCCTGCACAATCCTGGGCTGTGCCGGATCGCCGGACATGGGGCAATCCTCACCGGTAAACAGGTTGCAGGCAATATACGCCGGATACTCGCCTTCGCCCCGCAGCGGACCGCCGTTAAGGCCGCAGGAGGTCATTTCCACCTGCGGAATAGCTCCGTCGGCAAGGATCGCAATCGGCTCGGCACAGCCCTGCCGGCTGAACCACGTGCCGTTGGTCTGCCGATGATAGAAGATATACCACTGGCCTTCAATTTCCACGATGCTGCCGTGGTTGTTGCCGCCGTAAGCCGTCGGCTTATCCGCCGGCTTGTAGGTATGGATATGGGAATCGTTATTGCTGACGATCACGCCGCCGTACGTAAAGCCGCCGGTCGGACGGTCGCTTACGGCATAGCACAGCTCATGCATCACGGTGGAGGAATACACGAAGTAGTACTTGCCGCCATGCTTGCGGATGGACGACGCCTCAAAAAATGCATGCCCTTCAAAGCCTGTTCCCTGCGCATACTCACACCCGGGCGCAATCAGCGCGGGCGCTGCCTGAATGGTGAGCATATCGGGCTTGAGCACCGTGACCATCGAGCCGTGCCGGCTTTTGTCGCCCGGGCCCGCAAAGCCGGTATACAGGTAGGTAACGTCTCCTTCGGTCAGCACGCCGGGATCAAACTGCGGCTCGTCGCCCGTGCGCTCGCCCAGCCGCGTGCCGTCGGGGTAATGCACATAGCCGTGGAATTTATATGTCCCCGCGGGCGAATCGCACACGGCCACGGACACAATC
>DAOPIR010000150.1:0-7397 GCA_035399245.1 Candidatus Limiplasma sp. | reverse complement strand
CTGCGCGTACATATCGGTGTGGTCGCCGATGATCTTGATGGAGTTCTTGTTAGCGCCGACGGTACCATCGGAACCAAGGCCGTAGAACTTACAGCAAACCGTGCCTTCGGGAGCGGAGATTACCTGCTCGCCGAGCTTGAGGCTGGTGCCGGTTACATCGTCATCAATACCGACGGTGAAGTGGTTTTTCTTTTCACCGTCAAGGTTATCATACACAGCCTTGACCATCGTGGGCGTGAATTCCTTACTGCCCAGACCGTAGCGGCCGCCGAGGACTTCATAATCCGTTTTGCCGTTTTCCAGCAGTGCGGTCATCACGTCGGTATACAGCGGCTCGCCCAGAGAACCGGGTTCCTTGGTGCGGTCAAGCACCGCGATCTTTTTGCAGGAAGCAGGAATAGCTTCAAACAACATCTTTGCATCGAACGGACGATACATACGAACCTTGATCAGGCCCAGCTTTTCGCCCTTGGCGTTGAGGTAGTTTACCGTCTCTTCAATGGTTTCGCAGCCGGAGCCCATCGCCATGATGACCTTGTCGGCGTCGGGCGCACCGATGTACTGGTAGGGCTTGTATTCGCGGCCCACCAGCTTGGAAACCTTCGCCATAACATCAGCGATGATGGCGGGAGCGGCTTCATAATACTTGTTGGCGGCTTCGCGGTTCTGGAAGAAAATATCGGGGTTCTGTGCGGTGCCGGCCTGGTGCGGATGATCGGGATTGAGGGCGCGGGCACGGAATGCCTTTACCTTGTCCCAGGGCATCAGCGGCTCAATGTCCTTGTACTCTACGGCATCAACCTTCTGCACTTCGTGGCTGGTGCGGAAGCCATCGAAGAAATGCACAAACGGAACGCTGGTTTCCAGCGTAGCCAGATGGGCGACCAGGGCCATATCCATGGCTTCCTGCACACTGTTGGAAGACAGCATGGCAAAGCCGGTCTGGCGGCAGGCCATCACGTCGCTGTGATCGCCGAAAATGCTCAGGGCATGGGTGGCAAGCGTACGGGCGCTGACGTGGAACACGCAGGGCAGCAGTTCGCCGCTGATTTTATACATATTGGGGATCATCAGCAGAAGGCCCTGGCTGGCCGTGAAAGTGGATGTGCAGGCACCGGCTGCAAGGCTGCCGTGCACAGCGCCGGACGCGCCGCCTTCGCTTTGCATTTCCTGCACCTTGACCATTTGGCTAAACAGGTTTTTCTGGCCTTTTGCAGCCCAAGTGTCTATGACTTCTGCCATAGGTGAGGACGGCGTGATCGGGTAGATTGCCGCAACATCGCTGAAGGCATATGCAACGTGGCTTACCGCAGTGTTGCCGTCGACGGTCATCTTAATCGACATAGAAGTTCCCTCCCAGATTCTTGATATTTATTGAAAGCCATCTGTCATGCCGATTAACATGGCAAACGGGGTTTTCCAACAGTCATATATTATAGAATTTTGACGGCTTATTGTCAACCTGAAGCGGCCTGCCGCTTTGGATATCCTGCATTCTGTCTGTACTTTTGAAAATACAGCGCCAATTGATTTTCTACGTAAAAAACTCCGCTGGTTACAGCGGAGTTCCATAAACCGGATCAACGGGCACTTTATACGTCCAAATCCCATCCTTCCAGATAGGCTTTGGTGTTGTTGAGCATCGTCTTATACAGTGCGCGGGTATCCCCGTAGGATACCCCGTTCATCAGTGCATCATCCGTAAATGCGCGCAGCGCAAGGGATGCGTTCCTGTGCTTGATGGCGCTCAGGATATCGCCCTGCGCCAGCGCGGGCGGCAAGGTGAGCGTATAAGCGGTGCCCTGCATGCTGCCGCTCATAATGGGGAGCACGGAATGATCGGAGAACACGGCGTTGGTCTCCACCACCGTTCCCAGCGGCAGATTTTGAATCTGGCCCCTGTTGGGAAGATTTACATTTGTCACCAGCTTTTGCAGGCCGCAGACCGCTTTGATCATTTCCACGCCCTCTTCCCCCGTCGGGTTCAGCTCAAAGGTGTCCTCTCCGCTGTAAAGCTTTTCGGACTTTTCCAAGAGGGTCTGCATGTTCTGCTTGCGCCACGATACGGGTGTCAGCGTGAACTTATAGCTAAGCGCCTTTTCGGGAGACGACAGGTAGCGCGAAGCGGGGTTGAACTCCGCCAGATGGCGGTCACCCGCTGCCGCGATCTGCCCCGTACGGCGGAACAGGTCCAGCTTCACCATCTGGGCGCTGTCGAAAAAGCGGTTCATCCAGTTGTCGTCGTTGCCTTCCGTGTAGCCGTTTTCATAATATTTATCAGAAAACTGCTGATAAACGGGATACAGATCCATTCCCCGATAGCTTGCCTGTGTAATGTAGGTAAAGTGGTTTACGCCCTGCACGGTGATCTGCAGATCCTGCCGTGTAACCCCTTCAATGCCTTTGAACTCGGCAAGGGCTTTGCACAGCAGCGATTGCGTGTGGAATACCTCGTGGCAGCAGCCAACGGCCTTGATTCCCGGATAGGTGTCATACAGCACACGGATACACAGCGCCATGGGATTGGTATAGTTGATCACAAACGCACCGGGGCAATACGCCTCGATATCGCGCGCGATGACCTGAAACATCGGGCCGGTTCTAAGCCCGCGCACCAGTCCTCCCGGGCCCGTGGTATCGCCTACCGGCTGGTACACACCGTATTTTTCCGGTGCGTGCACGTCGCTTTCCATCTCGTCAAAGGTAGCCGGCAGGATGGAGATAACCACAAAGTCCGCATCCTGCAGCGCTTCTTTACGTGTTTTGCAGGAGATGTATTCCCAGTCGCCCTTCACATCTTCGCGGCCGCGCAGCTTGTTGCCGATCACCTCGTTTTTATCCGCGGCTTTTTGATCGATATCGAATAAATACACCTTGCCGGACAGGCTTTCTTCCGCCGCCAGATCCGACATCAGTCCCCATGCCCAACCGCGGGATCCACCCCCGATATAGGCGATCTTCACGTCCTTTGCGCACCCGTTTTCAATTCGCATATCGTATCCTCCTATGGTTAAACGTTTATATTGCCAGCCGCCTGATGATGTTTCCGGAATAATCCGTTACGATCCGGCAGCCGGGATTGCTTTTCCATACGGTTTTCCCGTTTATCTTGGCTTCCGCCTGTTTGCCGTCGCACTGCAAAGTGTAAGTATTTTCAGCCCATTGCTGAGTATACACGCTTTGCAATCCTCCCGCAATGCTCCACCACAATTCTTCCCCCTCTAAGTGCACGCCGTACATACGGGAAATGTATTCCAGCACCGACAGCATCACCGGCCCATATCCGTCCACGTTGCCCTGCCGCCTTCCGGTGTATGGATCAAATTGCTGGGGAAATATACAATCCGTCTGCAAAACCTCAAACAGGATATGCCCCAGCTTCGTTACCAGCGGCTGATAGCCGTAGTTCTCCAGCGCGCGGATGGCACGCTGCCAGGTCAGCCCCTGCGGCTGGCCGCTCCAGCTGTTATCGGAGGCGCCATCGTACAGTGGATCATTAATGGCAACCGACGGCAGCGGAAACGGCGTCCAGAATTCTTCGGGATTGAGCAGATGCTCCCGCACAAAACGATCCGCCATCTCCTGCGAAAACGAGCCCCAATACATGCAGCGCAGATTGTTGTGCAATAACGCAGGCATCCGTTTTCCGTGCTTGTCGCGATCAAAGCATGCGCCACGCTGATCGTCCCATAAATAAGAACGCATTTTATCGGCCACCAGCTTTGCCTGCTGTTTCCAATAATCCTTTTTATCGGTTTGCAGGATTGCTGATATCTTCGCCAGCGTATCCCGAGCGGAATAGGAATAGCTCATAAAATCCATGGAGTTGATAGGCACCACGTCGTATCCCGTCGGCGGCATGGAGGCTGTCCACCAGCAGGGGGCATCGCCATAGCGTTTGGCATTGTCCTCCCCCGTATCGTATACGCACCAGGATTCCAGACAGCCGTCCCCGTCGGAATCGCGTTCGGCCCAAAGATAGCTGTCAAAGCACTCCAGTGTATGATATAATAACTGCAGATATTCTTCGTCTTTACCAATCCAATAATACAGGTTTAACGCCGGAGCCGGAAAACAGAACCCCTGAATCTTATTGAACTGCGGTACAATCTTTCCGTTTTCAACCGTGATGCTGCCCGGAAGCCGACCGTCCGTCCGCTGCTGCTCCATAAACAGAAGCTGGTTGTTGAGCGCAGCTTCCATATCCCGCTTGGCGTACATTTCCCCGCCCATCGGCTGGGTTTCCAGCCAGATTTTCTGGTATCCGCCGCCTTCGATCAGCACACGGCGGCCGGCAAATTCCTTCAGGTTATTCTTCAGTTTTTGTTCCGCCGAATTATACAGGCGCTGGAGCAAAGCATCATCCGTTTGAAACCGTACCGATGAAGAAATCGTTTTCATATTTCTCTTTCCCAACCGCTGTTTGCTTGTGTTTTGCGTCGTTGAAAGTATACTACTATGGAATTATTTGGTCAAGATTTGAAAAAGTGCTCGAGCACATATTGACAAGGCAATTCTTTATGTGTATAATTTTCTTACAGTAAGTGCTTTCATTTCAGTAATTCCATATAAAGCTTTTGAAACCAGTGATTTGAAGCCCTTCGAGATAAAATGTAAACGTTACTCAAATTTTAATCAACATCATTGTGATGTAAGTTGAGGGAGTATCTATGCGCAACAGACGATCAGTTTCCAAGCTTGCGGTGAAGGAAAACGCGACGGGCTATTTCTTCATCGCGCCCTGGCTCATCGGTTTATTCGTGTTTACGTTGTTTCCCATGGGAATGTCGTTCTATCTTTCGTTTACGGATTACAGCCTTACCAAAGGGCTTGATAAGCTGAATTGGATTGGGCTTGACAACTATGTTCGTATGTTTGCAAACGATCCGGAATACATCAAGTCGCTGCTGATAACACTGAAATACGTCATTCTCTCGGTACCGATGAAACTGGCGTTTGCGCTGATTATCGCGATGGTTATGAACCAAAAGCTGCGATTGATCAGCCTCTACCGCGCAATCTATTACATTCCCACGCTGCTGGGCGGCTCCATCGCCATTTCCGTGGTATGGCGCAGGCTGTTCCACCGCAAAGGCCCCATCAATGAGATTATCGGTTCGATCGCCAATCTGCTGGGGTTGGAGCACACCGCAAAAACATGGTATACCGATCCCAATCTGGCGATCTACACCTTGATCATCCTTACCGTATGGCAGTTCGGTTCATCCATGATCATCTTCCTGGCGGGCCTCAAGCAAATACCGCAGGATTATTACGAGGCAGCAGCCGTTGACGGGGCAACGCCGATTCAGCGTTTCTTCTTCATCACACTGCCCAGTCTCTCCCCCGTGATCCTGTTCAACCTGATCATGCAGACCATCAATGCGTTCCAGGCATTCACGCAGGCCTACGTCATTGGCGGAGGAGGCAACAGCGTAGGTGCAAAGTCAATGGAATTTTACACGCTGTACCTGTACAAAACAGGATGGACGGCGTTTAAGGAAATGGGCTATGCGTCTGCCATGGCTTGGGTTTTGCTGGTCATTATCGGGTTGACAACCGTGCTGATCTTTAAAACCTCTGGCTCCTGGGTCAATTACGGAAGCGGGGAGTAAGGAAGATGAGTTTACATGCAAAGCGTTTTATCAAAAAGTTTTTTACCCATCTGGTCATTATCTTCTTCGCGATCATCATGCTCTACCCCATCGTATGGCTGTTTATGAAATCCTTTACGCCAAATGATGAAATCTTCTCCAACATCACCGCGTTAATCCCGCAGCACTTCACCTTTGAAAACTATGTGGCAGGCTTTATGCCCAAAGGCACATTAAGCAAGTCTTTCATTTACTACATGGGCAACTCGATGTACCTGTCGCTTGTTACAGTCCTGTTCAACCTGATTTCCTGTTCCATGGCGGCCTATGCGTTTGCCCGCATCCGTTTTAAGTTTCGCGGTTTCTGGTTTTCCATCGTGCTGATTACGCTGATGCTGCCCTATCACGTAATCACCATTCCGCGCTATATCCTGTTTAATAACCTGGGTCTGATCAACATGCGCGATGTCGGCGGGATGAACCTCAACTTCCTCTATCTGCCGCTTACGCTGCCCAAGCTGTTTGCAACCGACGCGTTCTTCATCTTCCTGCTGGTGCAGTTTATGCGCGGAATTCCCAAAGATCTGGACGAATCCGCTACGCTGGACGGCTGCGGCAGGATCGGGATATTCTTTCGGATTATCATTCCGCTTTCCACCGCCGCGCTTGTAACCACCGGGTTGTTCAGCTTTCTGTGGACATGGGACGATTACTTCAATCAATTGCTTTATATTCTGGATTCTGCCCGCAACACCGTGCCCATCGCGCTTCGCAGCTTTATTGCAAGCGACAGTGTATCCAACTGGGGCGCGTCGCTGGCGATGTCGGTTCTGTCGATCATTCCCTGTTTCGTCCTGTTCTTCTCCATGCAGAAGTACTTCGTGCAGGGGATTACCACCACCGGTCTCAAGGGCTGATTGCAGTCCTCGAACGATAAAAATCTAAATGGAGGTATCACAACAATGAAGAAACTGTTAGCTCTCCTTCTGGTAGTTCTTCTGGTCGTGCCTGCGCTGGCATTTGCAGAAGACTCCGAAATCTCCGGAGAAATCCGCGTCACGTACTGGGGCGGAGACTCTCGCATCGAGAAGACCACCGAGGTCGCTCAGATGTTTATGGAGGCGTATCCCAATGTGACCGTTATCCTCGAGCACTCCTCCGATTACTGGACGCAGCTTGACACCCAGCTGGCGGCCGGCGGCGCTCCCGACGTGCTCCAGTTCGGCGGCAACTTCCCGGATTATGTTGCCAACGGTTTTCTTGCCCCGATCACCGAGTATCTCGGCACGATCATCGATACCGAATACTTTGACCAGTCCATGATCGACGACATCACCGTGGACGGCGAAGTGTACGGCATGTGCCTGGGCGCCAACCGTGTCGGCATGGTGTTCAACCAGACCCTGCTGGAAACCTACGGCGCTCCGCTGCCCGACGAAACCCTGACCTGGGACAACCTGGGAGACTACCTTGCGCAGGTCAAGGCCGTGCTGCCCGACGGCGTATATCCCATCTTCGACGCATCCGTGTATGAAACCAGCTATCTGAGCTACTATGCCGGCTGCCTGGGCGAAAGCTTCTGGAACGGCACGGAAAGCACCATGACCGAAGAGACCATCAAAGCCTGGATGCAGATGTGGGCCGACTTCCGCGATGCCGGCTACTGCCCGCCGGGTGAAATCTCCGCTGAGTACGATGAGTCCAGCGCCGATACGTCCGCACTGGTTGCAGGCGAAATCGCCATGGTCTTCCTGTATTCCAACATGGCCGTCGGCTATCAGGCCGCGACCACCGATACCCTCA
>DAOPIR010000149.1:0-7409 GCA_035399245.1 Candidatus Limiplasma sp. | reverse complement strand
GTACTCCTCGCGGTTGTATACCTATATCAGCGATTCGGAAATTGTAAACACCTCCGAGAAAAAGCAGTATTACATCCAAACCTATGCCCAATGGTATATCGCGGATCCGGCGCTGTTTTCGCTGAAGCTCGGTACCATGTCCCGCGCGGAAAACCAGCTGGACAATCTGATTCATCCTGTGATCGTGCAGGCCATCAACCGTTTGACTGCCGAAGAATTCGTATCCAACAAGGATGTTCTTAACGCAGCGTTATCTGCCGGACTGGAAACGCTTAACGAGGACATGGCTATGCGTGGGATCGAGATCAAGGATATTCAGGTGCACCGTACCATCCTGCCCACAGCCAATCTGGAATCGACCTACGCCCGCATGCAGGCTGACCGTGCCAAGGTGGCGCAGCAGCTGCGCAGCGAAGGCGATGAGGAATACCAGAAGGCTGTTTCCGCTGCCGATCTGCAGGCACGGCAGATTCAGGCCGACGCTGTAACCGAGGCCGGCACCGTGCGCGCCGAAGCGGAAGCCGAATCCATGCGCATCTATGCCGAAGCCTACAGTGCGGACAGCGAGTTTTACAGCTACTGGCGTTCATTGCAGGCCCTGGAAACCGCACTGGATGAGGATACCACACTGGTGCTGGATGAATCGGATCCGCTATGGGCGGACTTGATGAACTATATTTCCGATAATCCGTAATAACCTTTCAATATCAAAAAGTCTCTGCTTGGTGATAAACCAATGCAGAGACTTTTTGATTGCGATCAGGCTTGCTTGGCAGCTGGAACGCGTGTGAAATATTTTTCCAGCGGCTTGTACAGTAAAAATGCGGCAACCGAGGTGATCAGCATTTCCGGCAGCATATAGGAGCCGTTATAGGCAAGCGACCATACCCACGGCGCCCAGCCCAGCGAGTTCGGCCAAAGCGCTTCCCAAATAATGATACCGCTTAAAAAGTGGCATACAAGGCGGCCGGTCATTGTAACGACGATACCGACAACCAGTGCTTTGCGCTTGCTTTGAAACACATTGTCAAAAATAGCAGCAAAGCCGAGTACGCCGAACGCCAGCACATAGTCAAGCATTATAATTCCAATGGCGGCAAGCGCATTGGGGGCGTATTGCACGTTATTAAGGCCAAGCAAAAGCTGCAATACGCTATACGTCAGCGATGTCAGGAGCCCCCATTTCGTGCCGTAACGGTGTGCGATCAGGATAATCGGCAGCATGCTGCACGCCGTAATACTTCCGCCCAGCACCCAGGGGCCCTTGAATTCGATCAAGCTCAGTACGGTTGCCACAGCAAGCATGATTGCCGTTTCAGTGATTTTACGAAGGGTTTGGTTCATCTTCATTCCTCCAATTAATAGAAAATTCCCGCGATTGCGGGTATGCAACGCGGGAAATCATGTTTGCTCTTGATTCCTACGCCGGCATTACCCGGATCAGGTTCAAGGGTCCCGGGCGATTGCCCGATCTCAGCCGATTCCTCAGCACCCCTTGCGCTTTTGCGCATCCCTATCATACGGCATGAATTCCAGACTGTCAAGACAAAACCTATATTGGCAACGCATATTCAAAAAGTTCTCAATTTCCACGCATACTATACCGACAGTCATATAATGCAACTGATTTTATTGCAGAATTATCTGAATATTCTCGTATGCCTCGTGGTTGAGTTTTGATATGCGCTATGCTATGCTGAAAGCACCAATCACACAGATTTATCATTCTTTTGCAGGAGGGTCTACCATGCAGTACGGATACTTTGATGATGCCGCACGTGAATACGTGATTACCAATCCCAATACTCCCGCACCCTGGACCAATTATCTGGGGTCCCCCGAATATGGCGCAATTATCACGGTCAATGCAGGCGGGTACAGCTTTGTCAAGTCCGGCGCGATGGGTCGTATGCTGCGATACACCTTCAATCAGTTTGATGAACCGGGCCGCTATATTTATCTGCGGGACACCGCAACAGGCGATTATTGGAGCGCGTCATGGAAGCCTGTGGCAAAGCCGCTTGATCAATATAAAACACGCTGCCGTTTTGGTATGGGCTATGCCGCTTTCGACAGTGAATATGCGGGTATCCGCAACTGCGCGCAGTATTATGTTCCACTTGGCGCAACCTATGAAGTATGGGCGCTGACGGTGGAAAACAAGAGCGAACGCGAGCGTGCGCTGTCCGCCTTTGGTTATTGCGAGTTTTCCAATGAAAGCAATTATGAGCAGGATCTGGTTAACCTGCAGTACACGCAGTTTATCAGCCGTACGGAATTGGTTGACAACTTTATTCTCCAGCATATCAACGAGTACTGTCCTCAGACCGATAAGCGCTTCTTCGGGCTGGCCGGCGGTACGGTTTCCAGCTGTACAGGCAGACGCAGGGCGTTTCTTGGTAAAGAACGGTTCAACGCACCGCAGGCCGTAGTTGATGGGCAATGTGACAACAGTCAATGTTATAACGGCAATCCTTGCGGCGCACTGCAAACCGATATTGTGCTCAAACCGGGTGAAAGCAAAACCATTGTATTTGCGCTTGGCAATAAAGGGAAAGCGGACGCGCAGTCGATCCTAAACCATTATGAAGCCGCCGTGCAAAGCACGGTTGATTCGGAACTGAACAAGTTGAAATCCTATTGGCATGGCAAGCTGGATCATCTGAAAATCCAGACACCCAGTCCGGAATTTAACGCAATGGTCAATACATGGAATGCGTTCCAATGCTTTATCACAGTTGTTTGGAGCCGCGCCGCTTCGCTTTATTACTGCGGTCAGCGAAACGGCTTTGGCTACCGCGATACCGTTCAGGACATTCAAGGCATTATCCATCTTGATCCTGCCATGGCCAAGGACCGTATTCGCTTTATGCTATCCGGGCAGGTAAGCCACGGTGCGGGACTGCCGCTGGTGAAATACACCCATAATCCCGGCCATGAAAACACACCGGACGACGAAAGCTACGTGAAAGAAACGGGCCATCCGGCTTTCCGTGCCGATGACGCGCTTTGGCTGTTCCCGACGATCTATAAATATATTGCCGAATCCGGCGATACCGCTTTCCTGAACGAAGTGATCCCCTATGCCGATAAGGACGAAGGAACGGTACTGGATCACCTCAAGCGCGCCATATCATTCAGCATGAACCATATGGGCCCCCACGGTATGCCGGCGGGACTGCATGCCGACTGGAATGATTGCCTTAAGCTTGGCAAACAGGGCGAAAGCGTTTTCGTGGCCTTCCAGCTCTACTACGCAATGAAGCTGTTCAGCGAGCTGGTGGCTGATGATCCGGAATATCTGAAGTATCTGGAAACGCAAAGCGAAAAGCTGCGTCAGGTGATCGATACCCATTGCCTGGAAGAGGATCGCTATATCCGCGGTTATAAGGAAGACGGCGTTGTGATCGGTTCAAAGCACGACAACGAAGCCGCCATGTGGCTCAATCCGCAAAGCTGGTCCGTTATATCCGGCTGTGCCAGAGACGAACGCGGCGCCAAATGCATGCAAACCGCATATGATAAGCTTAATACCAAGTACGGCATTCGGCTGATGGCTCCCCCATACAGGTATGAGGCATTTGACGGCGCCGCTATGATCCTGTTCAATCCGGGCACCAAAGAAAATGCCGGTATATTCTGCCAGATCCAAGGTTGGGCGATCTTCGCCGAAGCGCTTCTGGGCCATGGCAACCGTGCATTCCAGTACTTTGCCGAGTCCTCCCCCGCCAGCTTTAACACAAACGCTGATGTGCGTGTAATCGAGCCCTATGCGCACGGCCAATTTATCGAAAGCATTGAATCTCCCTATTTTGGTCGCTGCCACGTTCATTGGCTCACAGGCACCGCTTCCACGGTAATGGTTGGCTGTGTGGAAGGAATTCTTGGATTACGCCCCACCCCTGTTGGCATTACAATTTCACCTTCCATTCCCGCTGCATGGGACGGCATTACAATGGAAAAGCTATACCGCGGCAAGATGCTCCATATTACCGTACAGAATCCGGATCATCATGAAAGCGGCGTTACGTCTATTTTGCTTAACGGCAAACCGCATGCCGCGGAGCTGATATGCTTTGAAGAACTGCAGGCAGATAATGAAATCATTCTCACACTGTAGCTGGAGGGCAGCACTTCCTCATACGTATTTATAACCGCCGTAAGGCGGTTTTTCATCTATTGACAGATCATGTTCTATAGATTAGAATACATATGTACTATTGCTCATATGTAGAGGTGATAACATGTCGAGTGAAACTTCCGCCTGCTGCGATCTGCTTCACATTCATCAGGACATCGTAGATCATGTTGAAAAAACGATGCCGGATGAAAACGCGCTGTTTGAGCTGAGCGAGCTGTTTAAAACCTTCGGGGATTCTACGCGGATCCGTATTCTGTTTTGCCTGTTCATTGATGAAATGTGCGTGTGTGATATTGCCACCCTGCTGCACATGTCACAGAGCGCCATCTCCCATCAGCTTGCGCTTTTGAAGCGCCAAAAACTGATCCATGCACGCCGGGACGGGAAAGCCGTTTTTTATTCACTGGCGGATGATCATGTGCGAACCATCATCAACCAGGGCATGGATCACGTAAATGAGTAGGAGGGTACGAAATGAAGAAAACATTTTCCATCAGCGATCTGAATTGTGCGGCCTGTGCCAATGCGCTGGAAAAAAAGCTGAGCACAATTACCGGCGTCAAAAGCGTATCCATTAATTTCTTTCTGGAAAAGTTAACCCTGGAAGCCGATGACGATCAGTTTGATGTGATTCTCCAGCGGGTAAAGCGCGTTGTGGATCATTCTTTTCCAGGAGCTGTACTCACCTGATGATATTACGGAGATCACTGTATGAAACGCAATCTTTGGATGATCATGTTTGCGGCCGTATTGTTTCTTACGGCAATTTTCCTTCCTTACCCCATGCTTTCCCTTTCGCTGTATTTCATTGCATATATGCTGGTCGGTTGGGATATCCTTATCAGGGCCGGTCGCAACATCGTGCGCGGCAATGTATTTGACGAAAACTTCTTAATGACGGTGGCCACGATCGGAGCGCTGATCCTCGGGGAATATCCGGAAGCCGTTGCCGTAATGCTGCTGTATCAGATCGGGGAATATTTTCAAAAACGGGCGCTGCAAAAAAGCCGCAAATCAATCGCCGCATTGATGGATATCCGTCCGGATACCGCCAACCTTGAGCGAAACGGCAGCATTGAAACAGTTGATCCCGATACGGTAATCATCGGCGATGTGATCGTAATAAAGCCCGGTGAACGCGTGCCGCTTGACGGAACGATCATTGCAGGCAGTTCCACGCTGGACACCTCCGCGCTGACGGGCGAAAGCATACCGCGTGAAGTGCTGACGGGTGATGAAATCATCTCAGGATGCGTTAATATCGCAGGCTTGCTGCGCGTATCCGTAACGAAGAAATATCAGGATTCGACCGTAACAAAAATATTGGAGCTTGTTGAAAATGCCACCCGCCACAAGGCGCGTTCCGAAGCGTTTATCACACGCTTTGCAAAGGTTTATACTCCGCTGGTTTGCGGAGCAGCCTTGCTGCTGGCGTTTATTCCTCCGCTGCTCTTTGCGGCAAGCCTGTCTGCCTGGGCTGCCCGTGCGTTGACCTTTTTGGTTGTATCCTGCCCCTGCGCATTGGTCATTTCCGTACCGCTTACCTTTTTGGGCGGTATCGGCGGCGCATCCAGAAACGGTATTCTTGTCAAGGGGAGCAATTATCTGGAGCTGCTTTCCAAGGCAGAAACCGTGGTATTTGATAAAACCGGAACGCTGACGGAAGGAACCTTCCGTGTAACCAGCATTCACCCGCAGCTGCTGTCAGAAAATGCGCTGCTGTACCTTGCCGCAACATTGGAAAGCGCGTCCTCCCATCCCATTGCAAAGTCCATTTGTCTTCACAACAAAATTCCGATTGCAGCAGACGCTTTATCCGATATGGTGGATCTTCAGGGCTTTGGTCTTTCCGCCGTGTATCAGAAACACCGATATTATATCGGCAATCAGGCGTTGATGGAGCAGCATGGAATTGCATGCCCATATTGCCCGCATACCGGCGTGGTGGTCCATCTGGCGAAGGATGGACAATATCTAGGGCATATAGCTATATCAGATCACCTGAAATCTTCCGCAAAAGACGCCATAAATGCCTTGCACAGTGAAGGGATTCGCCGTACAATTTTATTAACAGGAGACCGGACAGACATTGCCAGGCAAACCGCTGATATACTGGACATTGATCAGGTGTACGCCGAATTGTTACCGGCGGACAAAGTAGCGCATGTGGAGCGGCTTCTTACCGAACAAAAAGACGGGTATCTGGTGTTTGTTGGCGATGGGATCAACGATGCCCCTTCCCTGGCGCGTGCTGATGTAGGTATCGCGATGGGAGCGCTGGGCAGCGACGCCGCTGTGGAAGCAGCCGATATCGTATTGATGGATGATGATCCTTTGAAGATTTCCACCGCTATCCGGATCGCACGAAGAACGATGCGCATTGCGCGCGAAAACATCGTGTTTGCGCTTGGCATCAAAGCGCTGGTGCTTGTATTGGCCGCCTTTGGCATTGCCAATATGTGGATGGCCGTATTTGCCGATGTTGGCGTTAGCATACTCGCGATCCTGAACGCAGCCCGTGCGCTGCGAACCCGTTACGCTACACAGAGAGGTGAATCGTTATGATAACATGCTATGCGGATTTTATCGCCACGCTGCAGAAGGCCGGCTTTTCAATGGGCGGTGGGAATACGGAGGGTATCTATTCGATCATCAATTGGTCATGGAACGAAGCTCCGCCCTACCCTACGCCGGTACGATGGCACACAGGCGATCCGGATACCGATCCCTGGGAATGGCGCATGCGCGTGCTGGAAGGGCGCAGCGATATTGCCTATGCCAAGCTGTTTTTCAAAAAGAGCGGTTATATTACAGCCGATTGGTATCCGTACTTTTTGACGGTGCGCAGACAGAACAAAAGCTTTTCCCAAGCCTATCAGGACGGTACGGTATCCTTTGAAGCCAAGCGCATTTATGATGTTATATCGGAGCACGGAGCCGTACCGCTTCATTCGATCAAGTTATTGTCCGGGCTCAATCAAAAAGAGGATAAATCCCGGTTTGACCGGGCGCTTACCGAGCTTCAAATGCGTATGTTTATCACCATGTGCGCACGCCAGCAAAAAAGGTCAAAAACCGGCGAGGCATACGGATGGTACGCCACTGTATTTACGCCGGTAGAGCAGTATTTCAGTGACGAAGTATTTAAAAAAGCAGCATCCCTGCAAGAAGCGGAAGCTGCAAACGCCATTCAGGCACAAATTATGAAATTAAATCCGCGAGCCAGCAATAAAACGATAGCAAAGTTTATCAAGGGCTGAGCTACAGC
>DAOPIR010000148.1:0-7415 GCA_035399245.1 Candidatus Limiplasma sp. | reverse complement strand
AATATGTTCATGCGCTTAGTTTGCGGCGTGATAACGCGCATAAAAATATTAGTCATCTATCAGCATTATTGGCCGGAACCGTTTCGCATACACGAAATCTGTGAGGATCTCGTCAGGCGCGGACATCAGGTGACGGCGGTCGTCGGTCTGCCGGATTACCCAACGGGAAAAATACCAAGGGAATACCGTCTTTTCCGCAACCGCAGACAGATGCGTAATGGCGTGGAGATACGACGCTGCTTTGAAATCGGGCGGAGAAACACGAAAGCCGGCCTGGCGATCAACTATTGCAGCTATATGATCTCCGCATGCTGGAAGATCATGTTTTTAAAGCACGATTACGATGTGGTATATGCATATAACACATCACCTGTTTTAATGTCCGTGCCGGCGATACTCTATCGCAAGCTGTATAAAACCAAGGTAGCGCTGCATGTGCTGGATATTTGGCCGGCTTGCCTTGCCGCGATGAATGTGCGGGAAGGCTCGTGGTTTTACCGATGGATGAAGCGGGTAAGCCGATGGATCTATTCACACGCGGACAGGCTTTTGTATTCGTCAAGACGGTTTCAAACCTATCTGCAAATGGTGCATCACATTGATGTGCCGAATGACAATTACCTTCCCCAGTTTGCCGATGCTGTATTCGGCAATTTCCCGCCCCGTGAGCCATCTGAATATACAGAATTGGTGTTTGCGGGCAACATCGGACGTGTACAGGGCGTGGAAACATTGCTGCGGGCCGCCGCCATACTGAAAGATGAGCCGGTACGCTGGCACATTTTGGGCAACGGCGCAAATTACAGCGCCTGCGTTGCACTGGCAAAGGAACTGCAGTTGGGGGAGAAAGTGATCTTCTATGGCAGAAAACCAATAGAAGAAATGCCGAAGTATTACGCAATGGCCGATGCGCTGCTGGTAAGCATGCGAAGCGAGGAATATGTTGCGTATACGCTGCCGGGCAAGGTACAAAGCTACATGGCGGCTGGCAAGCCGATTTTAGGGTCAATCAGCGGCGAGGCGGAGGAGATCATTACCGAGGCAAAGTGCGGCCTGTGCGCGCCCAGCGATGATCCGGAAGCATTCGCACAGATCGTGCGGACCTATATGGCGAAGGATAACCATGCGCAGATGGGGAAAAATGCCAGGCAATACTATTTGGAACACTTCACCAAGCAGGGTATTATGGATCGCACAGAACAAATATTAGCAGAGCTTAGCGGGGCACAACAATGAATGTGCTGCAGATCAACACCGTATACCCTGGCGGCAGTACCGGCCGCATTACAGCGGAAATCGCCGCCTATACTGCGCAGCAGGCGGATGCACATGCGTTGGTTGCCTTCGGCATCGGAGAAGAAGCGAAAGCAAGCCGGCTAACGGCTTACCGCATCGGCAGCCCGTTGGAACGCAAGCTGCATGCTATCATCCGCAAGATCTTCGATGCCGAGGGATACGGCAGCCGCTGTGCTGCGCGCCGCTTAATCCGCCTTTGCAAACAGGAGCATGTGGATATTGTCCACTTGCAAAATCTGCATGGCTGCTATCTCAACCTGAAGATACTATTCCGATTTCTGCAAAAATCGAATTTACCCGTTATTTGGACACTGCACGATTGCTGGCCGATGACGGGGCACTGCGCCCACTTTTCCTATATCGGCTGCGAACGATGGAGAACACTGTGCCGCAAATGTCCGCAAAAGAAAGAATATCCGGTTTGCATCGGTATAAGCGGAAGCAAGCGGAACTACCGTTTGAAAAAACGATTGTTTACTAGCCTGCATAATCTGACAATCGTGGCACCGTGCCGCTGGATGCAGGGGATTGCCGGGCAATCTTTTCTGGGGAATTATCCGATTCGTGTTATTTATAACGGTGTAGACGTATCATTCTTCAAACCGACAGCCTCTGATATCAGAGAGAGGTACGGCTTGGAATCCTATAAGCTGCTGCTGGCGGTTGCATCCGACTGGACGGAACGGAAAGGATTGTATTTGCTGAAGGAGCTGCCAAAGCGACTGGACGATACCTATCGGCTTGCCATTGCCGGTCTTACAAGGGCGCAAATCCAAGCGCTGCCCGCCAATGTGATAGGGATAGAGCATTTGTCCGCAACGGAGCTTTGCGCATGGTATACGGCGGCGGATTGTTTTGTGAATCCGACACTTGAGGATACCATGCCGCTGGTCAATCTGGAAGCGTTGGCCTGCGGCACGCCGATTGCTGTGTTTGACACGGGCGGCTGTCCGGAAGCGGTAACAGCGGACAGCGGGATCGTAGTGGAAAAGGGAAATATACAGGGAATGGCGGACGCTGTGAAAAATATCTGTGAATCACAAACGGATTATACACAGGCGTGCATCCGGCAAGCCAACCGCTTTTCGATGCACAACACGCTAAAAGCTTACGATGCCCTGTATCGGGAGGTTATGAAATGAACGTTTTATTTTTGTCTTTGCTCTATCATCCGGAGACTGTAAAAGAAGTAACTGCGCTGTCGCGCGTCGGTCTGCAAAACCAGGCAAACAGCTTTCAGTGGGCTATGATCGAAGGCCTGAAAAATAACCTGCGTGCGGGTGAAACCATCGAAATCGTAAACTCCCTGCCGGTGGGCATTTATCCCAGGCAATACCGAAGGCTGCGCCTGCGGCGAAAAGCGTTTGGGAAACAGTTTACGGAAATCGGCAGCCTGAATTTGCCATATTGCAAACAAAATCAGCGGGAGCGTACCGCCCGATGGATGCTGCAACGCTGGGTGGAGCAATCGTCGCAAAACCGTATGATTGTCGTATACTCCCTGTATCTACCGTATCTGCGCGCTGTTGCGGCGGTGAAGCAGCGATATCCGGAGGTAAAGACCTGTATAATTGTCACCGATCTGCCCGGAAGACTGGGGCTGGCATCCGGACGCAAGGGATTGCCGCAAAAGATGGAATACCGCATGGGCAACGAGAGCATGCGGCTTGCCGCACAGATGGACGGCTTTATACTGCTCACCGAGCAGATGACAGAACCGCTGTCGGCTTTGCATAAAAAGTATTGTATCATTGAGGGTATGACATCCGATCAGGGGATAGCGCCGCAACAGATTACCATGCCCAAGGACAGCCGGCCTGCCGTTGCCTACACCGGTACGCTCAACCGCGAGTTGGGGATTGCGGAACTGCTGGAGGCATTTCAGCAAATGAATAACGTACAGCTGTGGCTGTGCGGCAGAGGAGATATGGACGCTGCGATAGCGGATGCGCAAAGCAAATTCGATAACATCCATTCCTTTGGCTTTGTGCCACAGGCACAGGCGATCTATCTGCAGTCGAATGCCGAACTGCTGATCAATCCGCGTACCAATCAGGGTGCCTACACCCGTTATTCCTTCCCCTCAAAAACGATGGAATATATGCATGCGGGCAAGCCTGTGCTTTGCTGCAAGCTGGAGGGAATCCCGGCGGAATATGACGAATATCTGACCTATATCCAGCCGCAGAACGCGGAAGGGATCCGCAGTGCCGTGCAGGGAATGCTGCACAAGACACAGCAAGAGCGCGACGACATCGGCCGCCGCGCAAAAGAGTTTGTGCTGTCAAAGAAGAATAATATTATGCAGGGTAAAAAGGCAGTTGATCTTCTGCGAACGCTATAGACTACCGCAATACGGCCGATATGCTGTCTTTCAGCTCAAACATCCGGTCATACAGCCATAGCGATACAGGTTCACCGGCAAGCAGATTTACCTTTGCTTGCCGTTTGTCTACCTCTACGCGCAAGGTTCTGCCGCGGTACAGAAGCTGAAAAGCGTACCCTTCCCATTTGGCAGGGAGGAACGGGCTGAAGCGCAGGCCATCAACCGTGCGCATGCCCGCAAACCCGTGTACGATGCTCAGCCAGCTACCGGACATGCTGGTGATATGCAGGCCGTCATCCGTGTCGTGGTTGATGTTATCCAAGTCCAGCCGCGCTGTGCGCTCAAACATCTCCACGGACTTCTCGTGATATTGCAGCTCGGCCGCCAATATTGCGTGGATGCAGGGCGACAGGCTGCTTTCGTGAACGGTCATCGGCTCGTAAAAATCAAAATTGCGCTTTTTAACATCATGGTCATATAAATGGTTGAGGAAATACAATCCCTGCAGCACATCGCCCTGCTTGATAAAGCAGGAACGCAGAATACGATCCCACGACCAATGTTTGTTCAGCGGTCGGTCGCTTTCGGGCAGGGCGGACGCCGGCATCAGGTCCTTATCCAAAAAGGTATCGTGCTGCACGAAGATACCAAGCTGTGTATCCTCGGGGAGATACATATTCGCCGCAATATCGCGCATATGGGGGATTTCATCAGGGGATACGGGCAGCGCTTCCCGGCGATCCGGGGTGGCTTTTTCATAAAGATCACAGAAATACGCAATACACCATGCCGCCATGCGGTTGGTGTACCAGTTGTTGTTGACGTTGTTTTCATATTCGTTGGGGCCGGTCACGCCATGGATCATATATTGCTGCGTACGCTTGTTAAAGTGTACACGGCCGGAATAAAAGCATGCAATACCGCACAGCACGTCCAGGCCCTCCGCCATCTGATAGCTTTCGTCCCCTGTATAGGCGGTGTATTCATAGATCGCGTGGGCAATCGCGGCATTGCGATGAATCTCTTCAAAGGTGATTTCCCATTCGTTATGACACTCTACGCCCGTAAACGTGACCATGGGGTAGAGCGCCCCGCTTAGCCCTTGCATTTTCGCATTGTGATATGCACCGTCCAGCTGCATATGGCGGTAAAGCAGCAGCTGTTTGGCAACATGCTCGCCGGACACAGCCAGATATAACGGGAAGCAGAACGCCTCCGTATCCCAATAGGTTCCGCCGCCGTACTTTTCGCCGGAAAAGCCTTTGGGCCCGATGTTCAGGCGTGCATCCTCGCCCGTATAGGTGCAAAGCAGCTGAAACAGATTATAACGAATGCCCTGCTGGGCGGGCTGATCACCGGTGATTTCCACGTCGCAGGCGGCCCAGCGCGATTTCCATACACCGCAATGTGCTTCCAGTGCGGCTTCGAAACCGATTTCTTTGGCACGCGCGGCGGCTTTCAGCGCCAGGGTCATCAGCAGCTGAACATCCTGATCGCGATCGGTAAAACACAGCACATATTTTTCTATCGTAGCGGCTGTGCCGGCGGATACGGTACCGGTGTAACGTGCTTCCACATACCCCTCATGGAGCGTTTTTTCTTCCAGATCCAGTTCATCAGACCAGAGACTCATGGCCGTGGCTACGGTAAACCGCGGTGTGCCGAACGGATTGTCCTTGGTTTTGGTCTTGAGTGCCAGAGCATTTTCAGTTTCCTCTTCCTCCAGCATCTCCCAGAAGGTTTCATCGTAATTGCTGTCCAGATTTTTCACGTGACCATCCAGATACGGACAGCATTCGATTTCAGCATCGTGATCCGGAGTGATGGTATAGGAGATTGCCATGAGCTCCTTTTGTGCGGCGGAGAGAAAGCGACGCAACGATACCCGGGCTTTTCCCTTTGCTGTCTGTACGGTGAAGGATCGGCTAATTACGCCTGTTTGCATATCGAGTTCACAGCTGTATTCCTCACAAGGCATTTTGGCCAAATCCACAGTTTCGCCGTCGATTATCACATGGATTCCATTCATCCGTACCGCATTGATTACCTTGCCAAAATAGGCGGGATAACCGTTTTTCCACCAGCCAAAGCGCGTTTTGTCCGGAAACCAGATCCCGCCGATATAGGTGCCGATATGCGTATCGCCGGTAAAATCTTCTTCGTAGTTGCCGCGCATGCCCATATACCCGTTTCCTACGGACATCAGGCTTTCGCAAAGACGGATGTTATTAAGGTCCAAGCCATGCTGGATGATTTTCCACGGATGTACGTTGAAGGCCATAAAGCGATACCTCCTAATGATGATGCAAACTGGCTACTCGATGATTTTAACGGCAAACACGGCAAATCGCATATCGGGATCGTCGGTTGCGCAGGTTGTAAGCGTAAGGATTTGATCGGTTTTTGCGATGCTTACGGGAATATGGTAAACAGAGCGTAGCTGTACGGTGCGAACAAACTCGATAAATCCCTGATCGGAGAGGTAGTTGATCTGATAAATATCCAGATAATCTTCCGATTCGGGATCAATGGAATAATAGACGACGGCAAAGGGACGGTATTCGGCAGACTCATACAATGTTGAAAAATAAATGATCGGGTATTTGTTGAGATAGTCCACGCTTTCAAAACGACTCAGTTTACCAAACGACGTACCGTTTTGCATATTATGTCCGTGGATGATCAGGTTGCGGCTCTGCGGATAAATGGAGCAGGATACATCCATAAATATCGCGCCCGAAAAACTGTATTCCCCGTAAAATGAATGCCGCAAATAATATGAATTATCACGCTGTACAACATAAGTGCTGATAGATTCGCCCGCCTCCAGCTGCCCTACGGTATCGGGATTGATGGCGAGAGCCTGTGTGAACTGAATCAAAACCTCGGGCTCCGGTGTAACCAATTCGGAAGCCGTTAAGACGGCGCTCATCGCTGATATATCAGGCGTTGCGGTGGGTGCAGCCGTTGGCGAAGGCGAGGCAATGGGCGCTTCGGATTGATCAGCGGAAGTGGCATTATCGGCAATGGCTGCTTCCGGTTTATTCTCCATGATGATTTCGGATACATTCCGCTCCGCTTGTTTTGCTTTGACTGTCTGGATGATATAGATGGTAACCTGGCAGCTTGCGTATGCGAACACACAAAGCAACACAACCAAAGCTGCGATATACAGCGCTTTTTTGCGGCGAGCATTTTTATATTGGGGTTGCTTTCTGCTTGCATCTATGGGGTGATATCCCTGTATATAGTGCGAACAAGGATTTCTAGTCTGTTCAAGATAAGCATCATTCCGCCTGTCGGTTTGCGGAGAAGGCCGGCTGTCGGGCAATATCGGCGATGCCAGCTTACTATATGCGGCTGTATGCCGTGCTTTCCCCACCATTAACACCACCCGATTGTTCTCTGTCAATTTATTCTATAGCATATTATACAACAAGGCAACATCTGCGGCGATAATATATTTATAATGCATAAAATATCGGTATGGAATTTACTTTGCAAGCTTGCAAAATAGGGGATAATATGCTACGATGTCATGGCCGCAAAACGCAAGGGATTATAGCTCAGTTGGTTAGAGTGCCACGTTGACATCGTGGAGGTCGATGGTTCGAGCCCATTTAATCCCACCACAGAAACCCTTATGAAATAAGGGTTTTCTTTTTTTGCCTAATTCAGAAAGTGACATAAATGTAGATCCAAGGCAAAAATGTCACAATTCTGAATCAATTAGTTTAAGTTGTCATACTGTGAAAGGCTTAATGGTTATCGGTTACGGGCAACTTGTCTTAGG
>DAOPIR010000147.1:0-7481 GCA_035399245.1 Candidatus Limiplasma sp. | reverse complement strand
ACCTCAGCCAGAAGGTCGATCCTTATCTTCGGCCTTTATACGACGCGCTGTTTGATATGATGGGCCCCGATTCCTATCAGCGACTCCAAGAACGCGGCATTCTGGAGGTCGCGCCGCTGGCCTATATGCGCGGCAGGACGCTTTCGGACAGCTTTATCATTCTGGATGAGGCGCAGAATACCACACCAGAGCAAATGAAAATGTTTTTGACGCGCATGGGCGGAGGCTCGCATACCGTAGTAACCGGGGATGTAACACAGACCGATCTGCCAAACGGCAAGCAATCCGGTTTGCTGCAGGCGATGTCGATCCTGCGCGATATTCCCGAAATCGGGATGGTGAAGCTGACCAATTCCGATGTTGTACGGCACGATATGGTACAGACAATTGTAAAGGCCTATGAAAAGCATGAGGAGGCCCTTGTAAGGAGGAACGCGGACCATGGCGCCTAACAAACTAATGACCGCATCACGCCGAAGCTCCATCAAAGCGCTGTTTCACAAGATTTGGAGCTCCCTGTATACCAATACCGCCAAGTGCGTTTATGTGCTGCTGGCGGCTGCTTTGGTGCTGATCGTGCTGTTCTCAATTGCTATTACGCCCGAGCGCTATCACTTGCAGGTAGGCGATATTGCCTATAAAACCATCACTGCTTCCAAGGATGTTGTGGATGAAACCGCAACCGCCAGGCAGCGTGAAGAAGCCGCCAATGCTGTGGAACCGACATACATCCACAAAGAGGGCGTAACCGATACCGTGATGCAAAACCTTGCGGCGATCATTGTGCAGATCAACGCGGTACAGCAATATGGTCAAAGTACGTTGCAGCAATACGCCCCTGACGATCAAAAAGCGCAGCGGGAATATGTGTTCAATACCGCCGAGCTGGAATATGCTTCGTCTCTTGTGCCGTCGGTATCCTTTACCAATTACCAGCTTAACACGCTGCTTCGGGCGTCGGATGATGACATGGAAAGCCTGAATGAGAACATCACTTCCGCCGTGGAAAACACCATGAATTCCACCGTACGCGAAGGATATGTCAACGAAGCGATTGAGTACTTGCAGCAGATTATCGGCTACAAAACCGATATTGATCTGCTGCAAAACATTGTAACGCCCATTCTGCGCAAGGTAATCCAGCCCAATATGATTATTGATCAGGAAGCGACCGAAGCCCTGGAGCAGGAAGCGCGCGACGCTGTGGAGCCCATCGTATACAAGCAGGGGCAGAATATCGTGGTCGCCCGCGAGCGCGTGACCGCTAATCAGCTGGAGATGCTGCGCAGCCTCGGTTTGCTGGACGACGACAATTTCGATCTGATTTCCTATATCGGCGGCGGACTGATTGTGCTGCTGGCGCTTACCGTTATGGTTATCATATTGCTGCTGTTCGGCAAAGAATACTTTAACAATCCCATGAAACTGACCATCATGATGCTGATCCTCTGCATCTCATTTGCCGCCTGTATCGGCGGGAAGCTGATCAACGTATCGGCGCCGCCCATTTTACTGGGTGCCATGATGGTAACCAGTCTTTTGGGCATGCAGTACGGCATTGCAGCCAACATCTCTCTTTCGATTATTGTCAGCTCCCTGCTGCTGGGCGGCGACAGTACCTTCAGCACCGAAGTGGTCAACCTGATCCTGCCGGCGCTGGTCAGCGGCTTTATTGTGATTTCCATTATCAAGCACAAGCCCAACCGTCAGCAAATCCTGATTGCCGGCGCCGTGGCCGCGGTAACCAATGTTATCGTTATTCTGTCTGTCAGCTTTATGACCAACACATCGGTTGCAGACGGTTTGACCAACTCGCTATGGAGCGCCGCTGCCGCAGCGGTTGCATCCCTGTTGTGCGTGGCGCTGGACTTGATTTTTGAAACCGTTTTCCGGCTGGCAACCCCGGGCAAGCTGCTGGAGCTTTCCAATCCCAACCACCCGTTGCTGCGCCGGCTATTGCTGGAAGCGCCCGGCACCTATCACCACTCCATCATCGTTGCCAATCTTGCCGAAAGCGCGGCCGAAGCCATCGGCGCCAATCCGTTGCTGGCGCGCGTCGGCTCCTATTTCCACGACATCGGCAAGATGAAGCGTCCCATCTATTTTAAAGAGAACCAAATGGGCGAAAATCCGCACCAGATGACCAATCCCTTTGTATCGGCGGCAATCCTGATTGCGCACACCACCGACGGGTTGGCGCTTGCGCAGAACTACCGCCTGCCGCAGGAAATTGAGGACATTATTATCGAGCATCACGGCGACACACCGGTCATTTATTTCTACCAAAAGGCACTGGAAGAAGCCGAAGACCAGATGGTGGACATCAATGATTTCCGCTACGACGGCCGCCGCCCGCACACCAAGGAGAGCGCGATTGTCATGCTCGCCGATACGGTAGAAGCCGCCGTACGCTCGATGAACGATCCCACCCCGCAGGCGATCCGCGCCAATATCGAAAAGCTTGTCAGTAACAAAATTCAGGATGGGCAGCTTAGTCAGGCGCCGATTACATTGTCGGATATCGATAAGATTTCCGAAGCGTTTGCCACCGTGCTCAACGGCGTGTTCCATGAGCGAATCGAGTATCCCGATCCGCCAGTAAAGCACACCCGGGCATACCCCAATCCGCAGCCCGACGGGAGCGCCACCGTTTCCCAAACCGTTGCAGCGCAGGCAGTCAAACCCACGCAGAAGGATGAACCTGAGCCGGAAGCATCAACTCCCGAGGAGACGAAACAAGATGAAACTGATATGGGCACAGAGCCGTAACATCCCGTCCGCTCCCCTTTCGCTGACGGCGGATTGCTGTGCGGCTGTCGAGGGCCTTGCATTGCCCTGCGGCGTGTATGTCACGCTGACGGATGACGAACAAATCCAAACGATCAATCGTGCGCAGCGCGGCATTGACCGCGCCACCGATGTGCTGTCTTTCCCATCGGTTAATTATCCCAAAAGCATAACGGCGCATAAAGCCAAAGCCCTTATCAAGCAGGAGTATTCCGACGATGATCGCGCCTATATTCTCGGTGATATTTTTATTTCATACGATCATGTACTCGCGCAGGCAGAAGAATACGGACATTCCGTCGATCGTGAGCTATGCTATCTTTTAACGCATGGGCTCTTTCATCTCTTCGGATATGACCACATGACCGGCGATGAACAAAAGGAGATGCGAAACATGGAAGAAAAGGCGCTGCAGCTTGCCGGGATTACCCGTGGCGGATCCGTTGCCGCCCCTGTGACCGATGCACAGCTGCTTGCCCTGGCAAAGGAAGCCATGCAGCGGTCTTACAGCCCTTACAGCCACTATAAAGTTGGCGCGTGCCTGCTAAGCCTGGACGGGCGCGTGTATACCGGCACCAATATCGAAAACGCCTCCTTCGGGTTAACGATCTGCGCCGAACGCGCGGCCATCTCCAAAGCAATTACCGATGGCGCGCAGTCGTTTTCCGCAATCGCAATTGCCGCTGTAGGATCCCCGCCCTGGCCCTGCGGCGCGTGCCGCCAGGTGCTTAACGAGTTTGGTCCTGACATCCGTGTGCTGATTACATGGGATAAGGATCAAACCGATGAAGCACCATTGTCCGCCCTGCTCCCCCACAGCTTTGGTCCCAAAGACCTGCCTTGAAAGGAAACCAGATGGATAAAAATTCGTCCTTCCGCTCCGGCTTTATTGCCATTGTCGGCCGTCCCAATGTTGGAAAGAGCACACTTCTAAACGGCCTTCTCGGCGAGAAGCTTGCTATTGTGAGCAATAAGCCGCAGACCACGCGCAACCGCATTATGGGTGTCATTACGGTGACGATTATCAGGCCGTGTTTTTGGATACGCCCGGTATTCACTCGCCGCATAACCGGCTTGGCGAGTATATGATGCAAGCCGTACGCGATTCCCTGCAGGGTATCGATGCGCTGGCAGTTGTGGTGGATGCCGCCAAGATATTTGATACGGATCGCAGGCTTGTGGAAGAGATGAGCCTGCAGAAGGTGTATAAAATTCTTGTGATCAACAAGATTGATCTGCTTCCCAAGGAAAAACTGCTGGGAATCATACAATCGTTTTCACAGGCTGGCTACAACGAAATCGTACCCATCAGCGCAATGACAGGCGACGGAACGAGGCTTCTTAAAAACGTTATAATCGCTTCCCTGCCGGAAGGGCCGAAATACTTTCCGGACGATACGCTGACCGATCAGCCGGAGCGCTTTATCTGCGCGGAAATGATCCGGGAAAAAGCTCTGCTGCTTTTAAAAGACGAGGTACCCCACGGTATCGGCATTGAAGTGCTGGGCGTGGAAAAAGTCAGTGCACGGCTGACCGAAATCAACGCGACGATCTATTGTGAGCGGGCTTCGCACAAGGGCATTATTATCGGCAAAAAAGGCAGCATGCTGCGAAAAATCGGCGAAGAATCAAGAAAGGATATTGAGTCGCTTCTCAATACCCATGTTAATCTCAAGCTTTGGGTTAAGATACGGCCGGATTGGCGCAACCATCCTACCGACTTAAAAACGCTTGGTTATTCGGCCAAGGAGTAACCTATGCTCTTTTGCGGTTTTGCGCCGCTTCAATCATATTCCATGCATGCAGTTTACCGCTGGCAGCGTCCATGCTTTGCGCCCCCATCAGGCTTGCGACCGCTTCCACACGCTGTTCGTAATTTAGCTCTTTCAGCGTTGTGATTGTACGCTCCCCAATTACGCTCTTTTCCACCAAATACTGATGATCCGCCATGGCCGCAATCTGCGGCAGATGCGACACACAAATCACCTGATGATATCGCGCGATATCATCCATTTTTTCGCCTACAACATTGGCAATACGTCCGCTGATACCCGTATCAATTTCATCAAATATCATGGTATCGATCTTGTTTTTATCCGCAGCGGCGGCCTTCATGGCCAGCATAATCCGTGACAATTCACCGCCGGATGCGGTTTTTTTCAGCGGTTTAAGCGGCTCGCCCAGGTTTGCGGATATATAGAAACCAACATGATCGTCCCCTTCGGCGGACGGCTGTTGCTTGGCGCTGGGATCATGCGGTGAAAAAACGCACTCAAAATGCGTCTGCTCCATACCCAGGTCATGCAGCTCTGTTTCGATCACATGCTGAAATCCTTCAGCTGTCTGTTTGCGCGACGCCGTTAAATCAGCAGCGGCGGAGCGATATTGCGATAAGGCCGTCTTATATTTGCCTTCGGCTTTTTTCAGGTTGTCGTCCATGTTTTCGATGGTTTTCAGTTCCTGCGTCAGCTCTTCATAATAGTTGCACAGCTCGTCGGCATCCATCCCGTAGCGCTTTTCCAAACGGCGGTATACATCGAGCCTTGCTAAAACCTTTTCGTATTTATCCTCGTCAAAATCCTCTTCATCGACCATCGACCGCACATCAATGGCAATCTCTTCCGCCTCGTAAAACGCGCTTTGCAAGCGTTCGGAAAGCGCTTTGAAGTGCTCCCCGTATTCGGTGATGCGTTGGCTTTCTTCCGCCGCTGCGCGCAGTAAGGCATTGATACCAAGGTTGGTGCCTTCACTTGCCGTCAGATTTTGATAAATGTTCTTTAGCGCACCGGAAATCTTTTCATTGTCCGCAAACCGAATACGCAGGTTTATCAGCTTTTCTTCTTCGCCGATTACGGGCTTAGCTTCCTTCAGCTCTTTGATGCGTGACAACAGATATTCCTGCCGCTGCTGCCGCTGTATGTTTTCCTTGCGCAGCAGGGCATAGGCCGCACCGGCTTCATGCCACGCCCTGTATTTTGCTTGGGTCTCCCGCAACAGGCTTTGATGGCTCTCATCCCCAAAATCGTCCAGAAAAGCCATATGATACTGCTCGCTGAGCAGACTTTGATGCTCGTGCTGGCCATGGATATCGACCAGAATTTCCGATATTTGCCGCAGAAATGCAAGCGGCACCATTACGCCGCAGACGCGGCAGACATTGCGGTCCGACGTACTGATCTCGCGGTAAACGGTCATCAGACCCTCCTCCGCTTTCAGCGCTTCTGCCGCAAGCAAATCCCGGATCGTTTGATTGTCATTAATATCGAAGGTCGCCTCTACGGTCGCTTTTTCACAGCCGGTGCGAATCAAGCCGCGATCCGCCCGCTCTCCCAACACAAGATTGATCGAATCGACGACAATGGATTTGCCCGCGCCGGTTTCGCCCGTTAATACATGCAATCCGTGATGAAACTGTACATCCAATTCCTCAATCAGCGCGATGTTGCGGACGGTCATGGATTTGAGCATAGTATTGCACGTCCCTTTCCACGTGGTTAACGGAGCATTTCGTTGATCTTCGTTACGATTTCTTCTACGTCCTCAATGGAACGCACGATCAGCAGCACCGCGTTATCGCCCGCAATGGTGCCGATAATCTCCGTCCAGCCGATGCTGTCGATCATCTCGGCCGCCACATTTGCACTGCCGGACAGCGTCCTGAGCACAATCTGGTTATAGGCAGCGGAAACCGATAAAACCGATTCGCTGAAAATACGGCGAAACCGTTCGTCCAGCGTATGCTCGACGTTTTCCACCATGGTATAGCGGTATACGCCTTCGCTGGATAGGGTTTTTAAAAGTCGAAGCTCTTTAATATCGCGCGATACGGTTGCCTGGGTGACATTGAAATTGAGCTTTTTCAATGCGCCGGCGAGCTCCTCCTGCGTGTTGATATCCTGCTGTCGGATGATTTCGAGAATCGCCTTTTGCCTGGTTGCTTTCATTCGATATCCCTCCTGTTTTAGCAGCTCCATTCGGACAGCTTATCTCTGATACGGTGAAAAAAGCTTTGGGTGCCAAATCGGATTAACTTTGCCGTTTTGGCCGACCGCTTAATGGAAATTGATTCGCACATATCCAATTTGTCGATCATTCTTCCGTCAACATCCAGCTGCACACGCTGCTCCGGCTCACAGTCCAGCTCCACCGTGATTTCCTGGGAAGCATCGGCAATCACCGGGCGGTGCTGCAGGGAGTGCGGACAAACCGGCGAAAGAATGATACATTCCACTTCCGGACACACAATCGGCCCGCCGGCAGACAGCGAATAGCCCGTAGAGCCTGTCGGCGTAGCGATAATCAGCCCGTCCGCCATGTAGCGGGCAACCAAATCGCCTTCTACCGAGGCTTTTACGGTAATCAGTCTTGCATAGCCGGCACGGCTGATTACAACGTCGTTCAGCGCGGTTCGAATAATCTCCCCGTCGCGAACCACATCCAGCATCATACGGGATTCTACCGTATATTCCCCTGTTTTTAACCGCTTGCACATCGCAGCCAGCTGATCCAGATTGATCTCAATCAAAAATCCAATGTGGCCGATATTAACGCCGAGAATCGGAATATCCAGCGCAACCGATGTTTGTACTGCGGTGAGAAATGTACCGTCCCCGCCCACCGCGACAACAAAGTCCGGCGCGGTTTCATGGTCAAACGCGAGCATATCCCCCATGGCTGTTTCCAGCCACGGCTCC
>DAOPIR010000146.1:0-7522 GCA_035399245.1 Candidatus Limiplasma sp. | reverse complement strand
GCTTACGACGCTTACTGCAAAGCGGCGGACGCCGCCGTTACCTGGGTCAGGGACGGCATTGAAGCCGCAATGCGCGGCTTTAACACCCAAAAGCCCAAACCCCTACCCCCCGACGAAACCGGAGAGGAAGCATGAACGAAGGTCTTTTCACTCGATATACAGCGCTGCCCGCGTGGACAGCGCTTTTCGATCATCTGTCGGATACCGCCTGCCTGTCCCTAGCCGGTATGACGGAGGGCGAGAAGCCCTTTTTCGCCGCCGCACTGGCTCACGCCGCCAAGCGTCCCGTGCTGCTCGTCTCCCCCACGGAGTTGATTGCCAAGCGGCAGGCACAGGATATCGGGCGGCTGGGAATAACCGCCGCCGTGCTGCCCAGCCGCGACGTGCAGTTCAGCCGCGCAGCCTCCAGCAGGGAAAGCTCGTGGCAGCGCCTGCAGGTATTGCAGGACGCTATACACGGCCGGCTGCAGGTGCTGTGTATATCGGCAGAAGCCATGCTCGACCGCTGCCCCAACGCGACGCGCTTTCAGCAGGCGGTTATCGCGCTCCAGGAGGGCGGCCGTATCGCGCCGAATGCGCTGATCGATCAGTTGCTGCGTATGGGGTATGAGCGTGTGCCGATGGTGGAAGGACGCGGCCAGTGCGCCATGCGCGGCGCGATTGTGGACATATACCCGCCTACCGAGATCGACGCGCTGCGGCTCGAGTTTTTCGATGATGAGGTCGACAGCATCCGTCGCTTTGACGCCATCAGCCAGCGCAGCATCGAACGCATCAAGGCCGTGCAGATCACGCCCGCTTCGGAGTGCATTCTAGGCGAGCCCGAGACCGCCGCCCTGCGCTATGAGCACGCGATACGGGAGCATATCAATGCCGATACCATCCAGCTTGTACAGCCGCAGGGGGTTGACTCTCTGGATACCTTTTTTGACGAAATCGACTCTGCCGAAGCCGCCGCGGAGATGGCCGCCACCGCCTTGCTGGACGCCGCCGAAAAGCCCGAAACCCCGTCCCGCATCAAGCATCATCTGGACGACGCGCAGACCATCCGCGCGGGCTATCCCATCCGCACCGCGCCGATGTGGCTGAACGTGCTGTGCACCGATACCGAAACGGCGGCCAGCTATTTATCCCACCCGATTGTCCTGGTGGATCAGCCCGATCAGGTGCAGTCCCGTGCCAAGGCCAAGCACAAAGCGTTTCTGACCGAGTGGCAGGAAGCCGCCTTGCGCGGCGACAGCTTTCCCCAGCAGCAGAACCTGCTGCTGCCCTATGCCGATCTGCTGACCGCGCTCAAGTGCCACGCCGTGCTGCTGCTCAGCGATCTGTCGCGCGGGTTGGGGCAGTTTCAGCCGACCGACGCGCTGGAATTTACCTCCGATCCCATCATGCCCTATAACAGCCGGCTGGAGCCGCTGGCCAAGGATATCGCCGCATGGCAGGAGCGCGGCTGCGCCGTGGTGCTGCTCACGGGCGGTGAGGCGCGCGGCCGGCGTTTGCTGCGCGCGCTGGAACAGCAAAACGTATCCTCCAGCTACCTTGAAACCGCCGATCAGCCGCTTACCGCGGGCGATGTGGTGCTGCTGCCGATCTCCGTACACAAGGGCTTTCGCAATATTGCAGCCGGCCTGTGCGTGGTGTCCGACAGCGACCTGTACGGATCAGCCTATCAGCGCACCCATAAGCACCATACCGCAGGTGAGCATATCGCCTCGTTTACTGATCTGCACACGGGCGACTATGTGGTGCACGATATCCACGGCATCGGCATCTACGACGGCGTGGTACAGCTGCAAACCGAGGGCGTGACGCGTGACTATCTGCTGATCCGATATCTGGGCAACGATAAGCTTTATGTGCCTACTGACCAGTTCGACCGCGTGCAGAAGTTCATCGGTGCCGACCAGGGCGCGCCCAAGCTGAACCGGCTGGGCAGCGGCGCGTGGGAAAAGCAGAAAAACAAGGTAAAGGCGGGGCTTAAGGAGCTAGCCTTCGATCTGGCAGCGCTCTATGCCAAGCGCCAGCAGGAAAACGGCTTTGCCTTCAGCCGCGATCTGCCGTGGCAGCGCGAATTTGAAGAGCTGTTCCCCTACGAGCTGACCGAGGACCAGCAAAAGAGCGTGGAGCAGATCTTTGCCGATATGGAATCCAACCGCAACATGGACCGCCTGCTCTGCGGCGACGTGGGCTACGGCAAAACGGAGGTGGCGCTGCGCGCGGCCTTCAAGGCTATGCTCGATGGTAAGCAGGTCGCCATCCTCGCCCCCACCACCATTTTGGTGCAGCAGCACTACAACACCATGAAAAAGCGCTTTGCGGGCTTCCCCGTCACGTGCGAGATGCTCAGCCGCTTCCGCACCCCCAAGGAACAGCGCGAGATCGTCGACAAGCTCAAGGAAGGTAAAATCGATATCATCGTGGGCACCCACCGTCTGCTTGCTAAAGATGTGAAATTCAAGGACCTCGGGCTGCTCATCATCGACGAGGAGCATCGCTTCGGCGTCAGCCATAAGGAGCAGATCAAGCACATGAAAACCAAGGTGGATGTGCTCACCCTCTCCGCTACGCCCATCCCCCGCACACTGCACATGAGCCTGACCGGCATCCGCGACATGAGCCTGCTGGAAACCCCGCCCGAAGAGCGCCTGCCGGTTAAAACCTATGTGACGCCTTACGACGATTCTATCATTGCCAATGCTATCCGCCACGAAATGGCGCGCGGCGGACAGGTGTATTTCCTGTACAACCGAGTGCGCTCCATCGAGCAGATGTACTCGCGCCTGCAGGCGCTGGTGCCGGATGCGCGCATCGCCGTGGCGCACGGGCAAATGCGCGAAAACGCGCTGGAGGACGTGATGCTGGACTTTTATGCCGGCGCGTACGATGTGCTGCTGTGCTCCACCATCATCGAAAGCGGGCTGGACGTGCCCGAGGCCAATACGCTGATCGTGTTCGACGCCGACCATTTCGGCCTGTCGCAGCTCTATCAGCTGCGCGGGCGCGTGGGCCGCTCCAGCCGGCAGGCGTACGCCTATCTCACCATTCGGCGGGACAAGCTGCTGTCCGAGGCCGCCGAAAAACGGCTGACCGCTATCCGCGAGTTTACGGAGTTTGGCGCGGGCTACCGTATCGCCATGCGTGATCTGGAAATCCGCGGCGCGGGCGACGTGCTGGGCCCGCAGCAAAGCGGCCAGCTAAGCGCCGTGGGCTACGATATGTATGTCAAGCTGATCGAGCAGGCCGTGCATGAGGTGCAGGGCATCAAGGATACACCCGAGCTGGACACGCGCGTGGAGCTGGCGCTGGATGCGTTCCTGCCCGAAGATCTGGTGCAGGACGAGCGTCTGCGAATCGAGGTTTACAAACGCATCGCCATGATCGAGGATGATGTGACTAAGCTGGATATCGAAGCCGAGCTGATCGACCGCTTCGGTGATATTCCCCAGCCCGTGGAAAACCTGATGCTGGTCGCACGTCTGCGGGCGGTCACCCGCCGGCTGGGCATCAATCACCTGTTTTTGCGCGCCGACGGCATCCATATGCGGCTGGAGCCCAAATATCTGCCTGATCCCATGGCGCTGTATACCGCCGCCGGCGAGGCCGACAAGCGCATCCAGTTCAGCCGTCACATGCCGCCGGAGATGATCATCAAGCAGCCGAATCTGGAGCCAGACGAAGCGCTGGCGCTGGCCATCAAGGTGTTGACAGACGTATACCGGCGCATCGACGATACCGCACCGGTTACGCAGGTATAATAACGGAAACGTCCTTCCCCCATCAGGCAAACGGGGAAGGACGTTTTGATTTCACACTATATATTCATTTACAGCTTCAGGCATCCGTCTCCCTGAACAGGATATATTGCATATCATCATATTCCCGCTGCAGTTGTTTGGCGGTATATTTGCCCACCCGTACAAACTGAAACCCGCATTTTTCAATCACACGGCGCGACTGGTTGTTTTCCACAAAGTGCCCGCAGGCCACCGCGTCAAGGTTCAGCTCCGTAAAGCAATAATGAACAGCGGCTTTGACCGCCTCAGGCATCAAACCCTGTCCCCAGTATTCCTTGGACAGCACATAACCGATTTCCGTCATTTTATAGCTCCGGTATTCTTCCGCATCCCTTGCCCAGGACGGATGCATGCCCAAGGTGCCGATCATTTTCTGATCCGCCTTATGAAACAGTGCAAGCTCACTTTTTTCGTCAATCAGCATCTGGAGAATCTTCGCGGATTCCTCAATCGATTCATGATGTTTCCAGCCCGCCCTCTCGCCAACGCCCGGTTCGGACGCATAGGCATAAAAATCATCCAGATCTTCGTGGGCCAGCGGACGCAGCGTAAGCCGGTCGGTTTGGATAATCGTGTTTGTCAAATCAATTTTTACATCCATGGCCATCTCCTCCTTTATGGTTAAGTACGTTATTTGTCATGCCATCAAACCCGCGTTTCCCGAATCCGTATGTATTTCCTGTCCTTTTGCGTAATTTGGAGTTGTACGGACGTGTGGGTGCTCTGCTTAACAAATTGAAACCCGCATTTTTCAATCACACGGCGCGACCGGTCGTTTTGCAGATAATGGCAGCAGGTCAGCGCCTCAAGGTCCAGCGTGCCAAACGCATAGTCAATCACACCCCGCACCGCTTCCGTCATCAACCCACGGCCCCAGTATACCTTGGACAGTGAAAAGCCGATCTCTTTTACCTTGTATTTTGCATAGATCTTCTCCTCGTTTGCCCAGGAAGGGCGAAACCCAAGGGTGCCGATCAGTTTGCCGCTTTCTTGGCAGGCAATCGCAAATACCTGCTTGTTCTCGATTATCCTTTGAAGGTATGCCTCGGATTCCGCCAGCGATTCGTGGTGTTTCCACCCTGCCATTTCGCTTACGCCCGGCACAGACGCATACGCAAAGCAAGCCGTCAAATCGTCAGGCTTCGGCGCCCGCAAAATCAGGCGCTCGGTGCGAAACACCGCCTGCGATACATCAATGGGCACATCCACGGTTCTACCTCCTGCTTTTCCGGTTCACATCGAAATCTTATTCAATTATTTTCCATATTTCCGCCCGTTTGTCAAGCAGGCTGTTTTCATCGCATGGACCATGCAAGGGAATGCGCTTTTTTCATGCGCCGGCCACCACATCTTGCGGTTGCAAGTTCGAACATATGTTTGTATAATATAGTAGAACATTTGTTCGTTTCTTCTATTTTTTCGCTTTACGCAAGGGAGGGCCGGCAGCGATGAGCCATGTTGTGCTGCATGCGGATTTAAACAGCTTTTATGCGTCTGTGGCGTGCCTGGAGCACCCCGAGTGGCGGGAGATTCCGCTGGCGGTTTCCGGCGATCCCGACCTTCGCCACGGCATTGTGCTAGCCAAAAACACGATTGCCAAGCGGCAGGGGGTCATCACGGGGCAGGCGATATGGCAGGCAAAGCAGAGCTGCCCGAATTTGCACACCGTGCGGCCGGAGCTGGACGCCATTTTGCGCTACAGCCATACCGTACGCGGCATCTTTAGCCGATACACCAACCGCGTACAGCCCTTCGGCGTGGACGAAGCATGGCTGGACGTAAGCGGCCCCTCCGTGGAGATTGCCGACGGCTGCCGCATTGCCAACCATCTGCGCCATACCGTGCGGGAGGAAACCGGACTGACCATCAGCGTAGGCGTGGGCGACAGCCGCGTTTTTGCCAAGCTGGGCAGCGACCTGAAAAAGCCGGACGGTGTGAGCGTGGTATGCCAGGAAAACCGCACCACGGTGCTGGATCCGCTGCCGGTGGGCGAGTTGCTGTTTATCGGGCGGGCCACATCGCGTAAGCTGCAAGCGGTTGGCATTTATACCATTGGCCAGCTTGCGGCAGCCGACCCCTCCGCGCTCAAGGCGATCTTCGGCAAAACAGGCCTGATGCTCTCCGGCTTTGCCCGCGGCAATGATGCATCGGCCGTGCTCGCCGAGGATGAAACCACAAAAATGAAGAGCGTGGGCAACTCCACCACCACCGTGCATGACATGCTGACCAAGCAGGATGTGCGCATCACGCTCTACGCGCTGTGTGAAAGTGTGGCCTCACGGATGCGCAAGCACGAAGTGGTGGGAAACGTGGTTCGCCTATCGGTCCGGCATGCCGCTACACTGGAATGGTTTCAGCGCCAGCAGGCACTCGGGTTCGATACGGACTGCAGCTTTGACCTGTTCGCGTGCGCCTACGAACTGCTGCTGCAAAACTGGCAGGAGGGCATACCGCTGCGCTCGCTGGGGGTCAGCGTCACTCATCTTTCGGTCGCGGGCAAGCTCATTCAGCTTTCCTTCCTGCCCGAAGACGCCGCGCGCCAGAAGCGTCAGATTTTGGAATACACCATTGATGATATCCGCAAAAAGTACGGTCATTTTGCCATCGAGCGCGCCGTGATGCATTACGACCGTGGGCTGGGCAAGATCAACCCTGAGGATGAGCATGTGCTGTGCCCCTTGCCGCCCGCCATGCAGCGATAGAAATTTGGGAAAGTATTTCCCCCTGCGGTTGAGGAAAGGAGCGCAAAGCTGTTATAATAGCATAAATGCGTTGTCGGAGGCTTATATATGAAAAAAGCGGTTGCGGTGGTGGTTGTGTTTTTGCTTTTGTGCAGCAGTCCGCTTACGTCCGCGCTGGTGGAGCGCAGCATAGAAATCAACGCCGCGTTTTCCATGCTGGAAGAGGGCAATCCGTTTCTTTTGCGCTATAACGAGATTACAGGCGCCAACGTGAAAGCGCGCTATCCGCTGGGGCTGCCGTATATGTTCGGCGGGAAGGATGAGGATCTGCTGATGAGCGTATGGTACGCCACGGATTCCTCCAAGAATTTCACCATCGGCGAAAAATACATCTATGGATTTGATTGCTCCGGCTTTGCTAACTGGATCAACTTTGAATCAGGCAAGCCGCAGCTGGACACGCTGGAGCAGATGATCACCAACCGCGGTCTGTACCGCGACAATCAGCTGGACATAACGGATATTGCCTTTGCTTCGCTGTACCGGGTTCTGGAGGTGGGCGATTATCTGGTGGCAAGCACCGGCAGCGGGCGGCATATCATGATGTATATCGGCACGCTTGCCGATTTTGGCTACACTGCCGAGGATGCGCCGGAGCTCAAGGATTATCTTAAGTATCCGCTGCTGGTACACTGTGGCCTCTGCCCACCCTATGCCGAGCGGTATCAGGCCTATATTGATGAAAACGGACTGGACTGCAACACCACGGACGGCGGCGTGGCAATCACTATCGTGGGTATGCCCGTGGAAGATGTGCCGCACTACCTGTATGCGGACCATTACGACCACTACTATTTTGATCTGGACGGTTATTTTTTACGGGTGTACGACATCTACAGCACCACGGCATATGTGTGGTTTCGGATGTAAGCAAGATGCAATCCCGCCAATGGTTTGGGAGTTTGCCCCATCAGTATGTCAGCTTTTCAGCTGAATCAAAACCACCGGCTTAGCCGGTGGTATGCACCACGCCTTCAAGGCGAACCT
>DAOPIR010000145.1:0-7541 GCA_035399245.1 Candidatus Limiplasma sp. | reverse complement strand
TGCCTGTGTCCAGATTTTTATTCTTTATGTGTCCAGTTTTTGTTGACTAGTGCAATCGGGAATGGAATAAATTACCATATTTTGCTTCAATACAGCTACCGATATTGTCCCCCCGGAGATGGCGGTTCATAGCAGCGATATCCGGGAGCCGGACAATCTGGGATTTTGGAAATATCAGGAATATTATACTATGTTTCCGGTGCCGTAGCAAGGCATCATTTTGTGCCGTTATAGGAGATGGTTATGAAGGCTGCATCGCGCCAAACAGCACCAGCCATGCCAGGATGGACTTGGCTACGAGGCTCAGCACGATATAAGTGCGCTCGCCGTAGAGGTAGTCCTTCCATTTGCCGACCTTTTTGTACTGCAAAATCATATTGATCGGGAAGGTGTTGAACACCACAAAATAGCTGCCGACGATAGCCCACACAAACCACGGCACACGGTCGAAATTGCCGGTGCCGAACATGTAGATCAGGATAACCGCCCACGGCGCAAGGCCCGCAAACGCGCCGAACAAGAACGGGCTCCAGCTGACCTTTCCGCTGCCGCGGCCGGAATTGAGCTGCTCCATCATCAGCCCGAACAGGTTCATGGCGGCGTTGCACACGAAAATCAGCAGCAGCGACGCGATATCGTACACGCCGAACAGCGTTGCGATCAGCACGATCATCAGCGAGGAGCTCAGCGCGTATTCAAACCAGCGAAACTTGTTGATGCCGCGGGCAAGATCGCGGTTGTAGACCGCGTTGAGCTTGCTTGGAATGGAGATCAGCGCGTGCGCCAGCGCCGAAAGCAGCAAAAATACGCCGACCAGAATACCAAACGGCAAAGAGAACAGCGTACGCGAGGCCACCTCCAGCGATTGGGTTTCTACGTTGTACGTGATATAAAACTGTGTAATATCCGGGGAAAATTCCGCGATTTTCTGGATGACGCTGGTTGCCAGAAAAACCATCAGCACACCCTGTATAAGGTGCAGCGCGCCCATGATCAGGTTGAAACGCCGGAGCTTTCTCAACACCGTATCCATCGATAAACCCTCCATTTCGATTCGGTCGTGGCATCCGATTGCCAGGCTGTCGGAAAGGATATGGGAATAGCAAAAGGGAAGCATGAGACTACTATATGCGGTTTACCTGTACCGTTGGTAGGATCAGTATACCATAAATGCCGCGATATGCAAAAAGCACGCCCCGCGAAGCGTAATCAAGCGGGACGTGCGATTGGGATGCGCTTTGCGTTATTCTTCCGCCTTGAGGGCCTCAACCATCTGCCACCAGCGGTCGGCTTCGTTTTGCGCAAACTCCACGCAGGTCTGGTAGCCGTAGCCGTCAGCGTTCTTTTTCAGCTGTGTCAGCAGATAGTTGAACTCGCCATCCGACTTGGCGTAGATCAGGTTCCACGTGCCGTCCACGATAGCCTTTTTCACCTGCTTCCACACCAGGTCCAGATCGTCGCTCATGGTGGGATCGGTGTACTCGGTCGCGGGCTTGACAACGTAGTTCTGGTTGCCCATGTATTCCTGCACGGTCTCTACGCCGGCCCAGTCGCGCCAATCCTGATCGATGTCATATTCGGCGGCCGTCTGGTAGCTGGCCCAGTAATCCTTGTTGTAGCGCTCGCCTGTTTCGGGATTGATGGCGTCGGTAGACCAGGTGGTGTTGTTGATCTGCATGGCGCCGTCGTCAAACTGGCCGGTCCATTCGCCGCCGGTATATTCATCCCACTGTGCGTCGCCCAGATTGGTTTTCTTGTCCGCCTGGCATGCTTCGCCCAGCGCGGTGAAGTGGGTAAGCCCGTCGTCGCCGTAGTACCAGCACACGCCTTCGGGGCCGTAGTCCGTGGTCAGGCGGCCTTCGGGGGTGGCCAGCCAGTTGATGATCTCCAGGCACAGCTCGGGGTACTCGCTCTTGGCTCCGATCGACCAGATGCGGTTGCCGCCCAGCACGCTCATGCCGTAGGCAATCGGGCGGGCGTCGCCGGGCACCATCGACAGCATGATCTTGCCGTCGGTCATGTGCGCCTCGGTGTTGTAGCTGGCGGAACCGGAGTAGTTGAAGATGGAGCAGAACACGCCGCCCGCGCGCAGCTTTTCAATCATCGTGTCATAGGTGGCGGTCATGGAGTTGGGGTCCAGCAGGCCCGCGCGATAGAGCTTGTTGAAGTAGGCGACCATCTCCAGGTACGGGCTGCCGTCGGCCAGCGCGTCCATATACTCGCCGGTTTCGCAGTTGAGATGGCCGAAATAGAACTCGTCATAACCGTACCATGCGGTGGCAAAGGACTTGATGTACATCACCATGTTGCCGTCCCAGTCCGGCCACAGCGAGAAGGCGTAGGTCTCGTTGCCGTTTTCGTCCGTGGGGCAGATCTCCTTCATGGCGACAAACAGGTTAAACAGGTCGTCCAGCGTGTTTACCTGGGGATAACCCAGCTGCTTGTACAGATCCCAGCGCAGGTCCCAGGTGTAGAAGAACGCCTCGTGGTCCTCCGTGGACGCGGCCACGTTGTGGCCAAAGCCGTAAATGGTATCCATGCCGGAGATTTCACGGTTTTGCTCCAGCGCGGCGGACATGTTTTCCGCGACATAGGGTGCGTAATCGTAGAGAAGGTCGTCCTCCTCCCAGTCAAACAGGTATCCGCCCTGCGCGGCGTCCAGGTACTCGCGGCCGTTGTTGCCCCATACCACGAGGTCGCCCAGATTACCCGATTCCATGCGCGTTTCGTACACGCCCTCCAGATCGGGCACGATGGTGATTTCCACGTTGAACAGGTCCTTGAGCACCTTGGCGCTCCAGCCTGTCAGCTTGCCGGAGTAGTTGGCCAGCTGGCTGTAGCATACCAGCTGAATGGGTTCCTCATCCGCAAGCGAGGCTGCGGGCGCATAGAGCGTAACGCTGATCAGCAGCGCAATCACCAGCGCGAGGATTCTTTTTTTGTTCATGTGCAATCCTCCTTTATTGAAATACGTATCTTATTATCCCTTCACGGCGCCCAGCATAATGCCTTTTTGGAAGTAGCGTGTCATGAACGGATATACCATCAGGATAGGGAGAATGGTGACCATGGAAATGGTGTACTTGATCACCTTGTTGTTAAGCGCGCTTTCCGCGGCGGCCGCGGCGGCGTTGGCGTCCGCGCCGGAGTTCATCAGCGCGGCGAGGTTGGAGGTCTTGTTCAGGTATGTATAGAGCACGTGCTGCAGCGTGTGCAGCTGGATGGCCGTTTGGTTATAAATCAGCGAATCCACAAACGAGTTCCAGTGCCCGACCGCGCCGAAGATCGCGATCGTTGCCAAAATCGGCATCGAAAGCGGGCAGATGATGCTGGTGAAAATTTTGAAGTAACCCGCGCCGTCGATCAGCGCGCTCTCTTCCAGATCGGGCGGAATGGACTCAATATAGGTCTTGACCAGAATAATGTTGAACGGCATCACCAGCGCGGGGATGATATACACCCAGAATGTGTCGGTGAGCCCCAGCATGCGGATGTTGAGGTAGGTGGGGATCAATCCGGCGTTAAAGTACATGGTAATTACCAGCATCCGGTAGAAAAACTGGCGGTGCGCCATTTCCTTCTTAGTGACCAGATAGCCCGCAAAGGCCGATACGAGCACCATCGATATGGTGCCGAGGATGGTGCGCCCCGCGGTAACAAGGAACGCCGTGCCCAGATCGGATACGTTTTTCAGTGCGATATAGTTGGAAAGCGTCAGCCCTTCCGGCCAGAAGTTGATGGCGCCGCGCGCTACCAGATCGTTGTCGGAAATGGTGTTGATAAACAGGTAATAAAAAGGGAACAGGCATAAAAGCATAAACAGCGCAAAAAAAATGGTGTTGAGCGTATCAAATGTCTTGTCGCCCGCGGTGCGCCTGTAGCCGGCATGGTTGAGTTCGTTTTTTTGTCCGCGCATACTGTCGCCCCCTCCCTTACACAATGCTCTCGCCGCGAACCAGCTTGGAGGTTCGGTTGGCGATAAACAGGAGCAGCAGGCTGATCAGCGTTTTGAACATGCCCACGATGGTAGACAGCGGGATGGAGGTGCCTTCTCCGATGCCGATGTTGTACACGTACAGGTCCAGCACCTCGATGGTGGAGGTGTTCTGCGCATTTTGGAATACGTAGTATTGGTCCATGCCGTTAGAGAGGATGGCCGCGACGGACAGCAGCAGCAGCACCATGTATGTCGGCATGAGGCTTGGCAGCGTGATGTAGCGCATCTTTTGAAAGCGGCCGGCGCCGTCCACGGTGGCGGCCTCGTACAGGGACACATCGATGCCGGAGATCGCCGCCACATAGATGATTGACGACCAGCCAACGCCCTTCCACATGCCCCAGGCCAGCATTTTCAGCCAGATGTGCTCGTTGCCCATCAGGTAGTTGGCGTCGGACTGGATGCCCAATAGGCCAAGGAAGCTGTTGACAAATCCGTCGGTGTTGAACATGGCCAGCGCCACGGCGTACACCAGCACCCATGAGATGAAGTTGGGAATGGTGATGATGGTCTGCACCGTGCGCAGGAAGAACTTGCTGCGGATTTCCGCCATCAGGATGGCGATTACCAGCGGCAGCCAGCTGACCGCGATGCCGAGGCCGGACATGGCCAGAGTATTGCGCAGCACACGGATCATATCGTTGCGCGTGGCCTCGTTTTGCACGAGCATCGTAAAGTACTTAAATCCGGCATAGGTGTCCGCCGACAGCTCGCCGCCGGGCCGGTAATCGTAAAACGCGTAGCGCCAGCCGTACAGCGGCAGGTATGCAAACACGAACGCCAGCACCGCAATGGGCAGGAACATCAGCATCAGGCGGTACCTGGCCGCCATTTTATACTCGTCGGTTTTGGCCGCGCGCGGCAGGATCAGCTGTACGCCAACCGAGGCCAGCAACACCAGCATACCCAGCAGGGCGAACAGGTAAATGGCGTTGGGCAGCACGGCCGCAATGCGGTCGGCCTTTTCCACGATAACGGCGAACTGGTGATAGGCGATATACGTCATACCCATGCCCGCGATGATCAGCGCGCCGCCGGCAATGCCAAATACGTTGCCCAGCCGTTTCAGCCGCAGGTTGCCCAGCGACATGCAGCCGCAGGCGCCCGCAAAGACGATACCCAGCACCGCGGCCATAGAGCCGAAATGCAGGATTTGAAAACTGCCGGCCTGCACCCAGCCCAGCCGCAGCGGACGGCCGCTGTCTGCGATGAGCGCATTGTAGGAAAGGCCGGCCGAAAACAGCGATACGCTCTTATTGATAAGCGCGGTCACCTTGGCCGGACTGAGATCGGGGAAAAACATCAGCGCCATTGCCAAAAGAACGGCGATCCGCAAAACATAATACAGGATATCTGCCGTGCTTGTGCGCTGCTTGGGGCGGCTTGAGAGGGTTGCGTCCATGGTTCCTCCAGTGTAACTTTTTATTGCGCGGATTGTGCGAGCGCGGATAGCTCCTGGGCGAGCTCATCGTCGTAGAAGGTCAGGGTAGCGCGGTCCAAAAGCAGCGCCCCGTTATCCCAGAACACTGGACAGTAGCCCAGGCTGAGCGCGGTTTTGGTGACCATCGTGTCCCATTTGCGGATGCTGGCCGCATCCTTATATTCAATCCCGTCACACACGCTGTATTCGCCCAGCACCACGCCGTAGCCCGCGTTTGTGAAGGTTTTCATCAGGTTCATATAATAGTTCAAATCCTGGATATCCTTGGAGGTTTCGGGCCACTTGGTACGCATCGGCGCATAGCTGGAGTCCTCCGCAAGGCCTACGAAATCCCACGGCGTGTAGTAATGCACGGAGATCAGCAGGTGCTCCGCCGGGTCATCCGGCATACGGTAAAATTCGTGGCAGGTGAGCTCAATATCGGTGTTGTAGCCCGGGATGAGCAGGAAGCGGCCGGCGTTGTTGCCGCCGGAGGCGCGCACCAGATCCACAAACGTCTGGTTGATGGTATACAGCAGGTCGTACCCCTGCTTGGCCTTTTCGGGATTGGCGTCCACGGCAGCCGTGCCGCCATAATAGTTGAAGTACTGCGTCCAGCCGACTTCGTTGAGCGCCTCGAATATCACATGGTCGTCATAATCGCGGAAGCGCTCGCTTACCTGCGACCAGATGGCGGTGAACTTGGCAATCGCCGTATCGTAATCGGTGGCAAACAAGCTGTCCCAGCCGCCGTCCCAGTGGATGTTGATGATCACGTACATGTCGCGGTTGAGGCAGTAGCCGGCGACCTCTTCCACGCGGTCCATCAGGTCGGGGCAGATGGTATAGTCGTCCGCCATGAGGTTGGACCACGCCACGGGAATGCGCACGGTTTGAAAGCCCATATCCGCGATCACGTCGATTATTGCCTGCGTGGTTGCAGGGTTGCCCCAAGAGGTTTCAAACTCGGCGATTGTCTCGCTCGGGCCGCCGGTGGATTCCAGCGTGTTGCCCAGGTTCCAGCCCGCGCCCATCAGACGGACAAAATCGAGGCTGGTGACATCCGCCACTGTGCCGGTGCGATGGGGCAGCGTTTCCGCCGAAGCGAAGGCGCACATCATCATCAGGCACAGCACGATAATCCAAAGCCGTTTCATGGCAGGGCTCCTTCCAACAAAAATACTTACCCCGCCGTCTGTATGGCGGCGGGGTAAGCACAGGAAAATTTACTGCGGATAGTTGGCGGTGCAATACGCGTCCAGATCGGTATCCGCGCCGGTGTTCAATCCGGTGCCCGCGATGGAGAATACGATGTCCACTTCATCGGTGGGGGCGACCTTCGCCTCGGCGATGGCGGGCGCATCCGCGGTGGAACCCCACACGTTGTACAGCTCGATGCGCAGGCGGTGGTTGCCTTCCAGGTTGCCGTACACTACGGCGTCCTGATCCACATCCACCTTCACGCCGTCCACATACAGGGCAACGCCGATGGTGAGCAGGTCCTTATCGCTCGTGGAGGAGATGTAATCGGTATCCTCGTAGGAATAGCCGTTGGTCTGCAGGATGGCGGAACCAAAGTCCACGATGTCCACCAGCAGCACAGACAGCGTACCGAACGCGGCGTCCGCGTCAATGCCCAGGGATTCCTTGGACGCCTTGACCACGTAGATGCCGTCGCCGGTCACGAGGGTATCGCCGGCCGTTCCGGCTTCCTTGTTGGCCCAGCTGCCGGCCCATTCGTCGTCGGCAATCATCAGGAAAGCGGTATATTCGCCGGTTTCGCTGACCTTGCTTTCCTCTTCTGCGGCCTTTAGCTGGACAAAGCTCACGGTGAACTTCACAACCATTTCGGTGGCGGTGAGGCCGGTGGCGTCAAACAGGATGGGGGAACAATCGGTCAGGTCGCCGTCGCCGGTACGCGCATCGTCGGGCAGCACGGATACCCATTCGTTGTAGATGTTGGAGCGGCTCTCCACGCTGTCGTCGGAGCTGGTGTAGCTCTTGCCGATTTCAATGGGCGCGCCGTCGATATCAATTTCGGTAATGTCGTAGCAGTAGTTGGGGAAGGTGATGTTGCCGTTGACCACTTCCAGCGCGATAAAGGCAAAGCCCTCGATGGGATCG
>DAOPIR010000144.1:0-7549 GCA_035399245.1 Candidatus Limiplasma sp. | reverse complement strand
GGCGCAGGGAGCGCGCCTGCAGGAACTGACCATGAACCTGTATTTCGAATCCGCTGTGATGATCCTGACACTTGTAACGCTGGGACGTACCCTGGAAGCCCGCGCTAAGGGCCGCACCACCGACGCAATCCATAAGCTGATGGCATTGGCGCCCGATACCGTGCAGGTGATCAGAGACGAGCTGGAAACCACCGTCCCGATCGACCAGGTACAGCGCGGTGACGTGCTGCGTATCCGTCCCGGCGAGCGTATCCCTGTAGACGGAGAGCTGCTGGAAGGCGATATCACGTTGGATCAGTCCCATATCACAGGCGAAAGCCTGCCGGTGGACAAGCACGCGGGCGATACGCTGATGGCGGGCAGCCTCAACCCTGTGTCAACCTTCCGCATGGAGGCTACGCATGTGGGGGAGGATACCACGCTGCAAAAGATCATCCGGCTGGTGTCCGAGGCGGGTGCGAGCAAAGCGCCGATTGCCAAGCTGGCCGACCGTGTCAGCGGTGTGTTTGTACCTGTCGTCATGGGGATCGCCGCCGTAACATTTGCTATCTGGATGATTGCGGGACAGGGCTTCTCCTTTGCGCTCAGCCGCGCAATCACGGTGCTGGTAATTTCCTGTCCCTGCGCACTGGGGCTGGCAACGCCGGTTGCCGTTATGGTGGGTACGGGCGTTGGTGCGCTGCAGGGGTTGCTGTTCCGCAACGGCGAAGCGCTGGAAACGCTGCACCATGTGCAAAATATCGTGTTTGATAAAACGGGCACGCTGACGGAAGGGCGAATGACCGTACAGCAGGTATTACCCGTAAACGGCGTTACCCGGATGGAATTGCTGGAAACCGCTGTATCGCTGGAAGCGGGCAGCGAGCATCCGCTGGCGGAGGCTGTGATGCAATACGCAAAGCTACAGGAAACCGAACCTTCTGACATCACACAGTTTCAAGCGACCGCCGGCTATGGCCTGTCCGCCGTGATAAACGGCGAGCCTGCGTTGGCCGGCAAACCGGCATGGATGGAGAAAAACGGCATTTCTCTCGCATCGTATCAGGAGGAATTGGAACAGCTGCGCGGGCAGGGCGTATCCGTGCTCTGTTTTGCAAAGGGGAAACGGCTGCTGGGCTTTATCGGCATTGCCGATACCATCAAGCCGGATGCGGCAAAGGCGATTGCTATGCTCAAAGTCCTGCATGTTACGCCCTGGCTGCTCACGGGCGACCAGAAGGAAGCGGCGCAAAGCATTGCCACGCAGGCCGGCATCACGGATATTATGGCCGAGGTACTGCCGGCGGATAAAGCCAACAAGGTAAAGCAACTCCAGGCGGAGGGACAAATCGTAGCAATGGTCGGCGACGGCATCAACGACGCGCCGGCGCTGAAACAGGCGGACGTAGGAATCGCAATGGGCACAGGTACGGATATTGCCATGGAGACTGCCGACGTGATTCTATCAAACAAAGAACTGGTGAGCGTACCCCAAGCCATACGGCTTAGCCGCGCGGTGATCCGCAATATCAAGCAAAACCTGTTCTGGGCGTTTTTCTACAACGTGATCGGTATTCCCATCGCAGCGGGGGTGCTGTATCCGTTCCTTGGTATTACATTAAGTCCGATGATCGCGGCGGCGGCGATGAGCCTGAGTTCCGTCAGCGTGGTAACAAACGCCTTACGGCTGAAACGGTTTAAGACCGGAGAAAGGAAGAAAGAAATTATGAAAAAATACACAATGCACATCGAGGGCATGACCTGCAACCATTGCAAAATGCGCGTGGAAAAGGCGCTGCAGGCAGTGAACGGTGTAGTTGAAGCGAATGTAAACCTGAGCGCCAAAACCGGCGAGGTAACCGCGCACGAGGCGGTGAATCCTGCGCAATTAAAGAAAGCTGCCGAGGATGCGGGCTACACCGTGACCGGCATTTCTTGACTTCCTGATAATGTATAACTATACTTAATAGTGTATGAATAGAAGGGAAGTGGAAGCCTATGGTGAGACGATCTCCGTTTGAAGAACTGGTGCAATATGCGGATGATCATGAACAAGATGTGATTCAGAGCGCAACGATCGACAAGAGCCTGTATCAAAAATACGGCGTGAAGCGCGGTCTTCGTGATGAAAACGGCAAAGGCGTTTTATCCGGCCTGACAAACATCTCGGAGATCTATGCCAGAGAAGAAATTGACGGCAAGATTGTGCCAACCGACGGCCGCCTGTGGTACAGGGGCTATGATATCAATGATTTGGTCAACGGAGCGATAGCCGAATCCCGCTACGGGTTTGAGGAAATTACATATTTGCTCCTGTTTGGCCAGCTGCCTGACAAAGCGACGCTGCAGGATTTTACCGAACTGATGGCATCCAGCCGTTTTTTGCCTACGAATTTTGTGCGCGACGTTATTATGAAAGCGCCCAGTGTGGACATGATGAACTCCCTGAGCCGCAGCGTGTTAACGCTGGCCAGCTATGATTCCAATCCGTCCGACCTTTCGGTGAGCAACACGCTGCGCCAATGCTTGCGGCTGATTGCGGTATTTCCGATGCTGGCCGTATACGGATATCACAGCTACAATCACTATGAGCGGGATCAAAGCTTGTACATCCATCGCCCCGATCCATCGCTTTCGGCGGCAGAAAACCTGCTGCACATGCTGCGGCCCGATATGCAGTACACGGAGCTGGAAGCCCGTGTGCTGGATCTGGCGCTGATATTGCATATGGAGCACGGCGGCGGTAACAATTCCTCCTTTACCACGCACGTGGTTACGTCCTCGGGCACCGATACCTACTCTGCCGTTGCGGCGGCGCTGGCAAGCCTGAAAGGGCCCAAGCACGGCGGCGCCAACATCAAAGTGGTGCAGATGATGGAGGATCTGAAACAAAACGTATCCGATACCAAGGACGAAGAAGAAGTGGAAGCGTACCTGGTAAAGCTTCTGCATCGTGAAGCCTTTGACCAAAAGGGCCTGATCTACGGTATCGGCCATGCGATCTACTCCGTAAGCGATCCGCGTGCGCGGGTATTCAAATCGTTTGTGGAGCAGCTGTGCAACGAGAAATGCCATCGGGAAGAATATGCTCTGTACTCCATGGTGGAGCGACTGGCCCCAAAAGTGATCACCCGCGAGCGCCGCATCTACAAGGGCGTCAGCGCGAATGTGGACTTTTTCAGCGGTTTGGTGTACTCAATGCTTGGGATTCCCGAGGAGATGTTTACGCCGATCTTCGCCGTGGCACGCATCGTGGGCTGGAGTGCCCACCGCATGGAAGAGCTGATCAACATGGACAAGATTATCCGCCCGGCCTATTTGGCGGTGTTTCCCAGGCGCGAGTACGAAGCGCTGGAAGAAAGGGAGTAAACAAACTATAGACAAAAAACCGTCCCGGTGTCGGGACGGTTTTCGCTATCTGTGGATCTTGCGCTTGGTCTTGCGTCGCCGCACCTGCGGCTTTTGTACATCCTTCTTTTTTCCTTTCAGGCTGAACAGTTCGTCACGCAGCTTGGCAGCCTTTTCAAAATCGAGATCCTTGGCGGCGGAGAGCATTTGATCCTCGAGGCTTTTCAGCAGTTCCTGCTGCTCTTCCTCGGTAATGCCGTCGTCCGGATTGGTCGTGAAAGCGTTTGTGATTCGCAGCAGCGCCTGCACGGTAGACTGCACGCTCTGGGGCGTGATGCCGTGGATTTTATTGTAGGCCTCCTGCAAAGCGCGGCGGCGGTTAGTCTCGTTTACGGCACGCATCATGCTGTCGGTCAGCTGATCGCCATAGAGGATCACGCGGCCGTTAACGTTGCGCGCGGCACGGCCGATGGTCTGGATCAGCGAGGTTTCACTGCGCAGAAAGCCTTCCTTATCCGCATCAAGAATGGCTACCAGGCTGACCTCAGGCATATCCAGCCCTTCGCGCAGCAGGTTAATGCCTACCAGCACGTCAAATTCGCCCAGTCGCAGATCGCGGATCAGCACGGAACGCTCCATTGTCTGGATATCCGAGTGCAGATAACGCACGCGGATATTGAGGTTTTGCAGATATTCGGTCAGGCTTTCCGCCATGCGCTTGGTCAGCGTGGTCACCAGCACGCGTTCGCCCTTATCCACTGTTTTGTGGATCTCGCCGATCAGATCATCTACCTGTCCGGTGGCTTTGCGCAGGATGATCAGCGGGTCCAACAGCCCTGTGGGGCGGATGATCTGCTCTACAATGTTTTGCGCAATGGATTGCTCGTATTCCGCGGGCGTGGCGCTGACATAGATGGTCTGGTTCTGGCGATTGCGGAACTCATCAAATACCAGCGGGCGGTTATCATAGGCCGAGGGGAGGCGGAAGCCGTACTCAACCAGCGATTTTTTGCGCGCCCGGTCGCCATTGTACATGCCGCGAATCTGCGGGATAGTGACATGGCTTTCGTCGATGAACATCAGATAATCGTCGGGGAAATAGTCCAGCAGGCAAAACGGCGCTTCGCCGGGCTTGCGTCCGTCGAAATAGCGGCTGTAATTTTCAATGCCCGTACAGCCGCCAATCTGGCGGATCATCTCGATATCATACTGCGTGCGCTGCCTGAGCCGCAGGGCAAACAGCGGCTGGTCCTCATCCTTCAATTCCTGCACGCGGACTTCCATATCGTGTTCGATCTGCCCCAGCTGCTGGTTCATGCGTTCGCGGTCCATCGCATAGTGGGTGGCGGGGAAAATCATCGCATGCTCAAGCGTGCTGATTACATTGCCCGTAACCACTTCCACCTCACGGATGCGTTCGATCTCGTCGCCGAAGAACTCAATCCGCAGGGCATGCTCGCGCTGATTGGAAGGAATAACCTCCAGCACATCGCCGCGTACACGGAAGCTGCCGCGCGTGAAATCCATATCATTTCTGACATATTGGATATCGATCAGCCTGGAAATCACTTCTTCGCGGCTGATCGCCATGCCCGGGCGCACGCTGACCGTCATACTGGAATACTCGCTCGGGTCGCCCATCGAGTAAATAGCGCTTACGCTGGCGACGATAATCACATCGCTGCGCTCGCGCACGGCGGCGGTGGCGGAATGGCGCAGGCGATCGATTTCCTCGTTGATGGAGGCATCCTTGTCGATATAGGTATCGGTGGAGGGGATATAGGCCTCCGGCTGGTAATAATCGTAATAGCTTACGAAGTATTCTACCGCGCTCTCCGGAAAAAACGCGCGGAACTCGCTGCACAGCTGGGCCGCCAATGTTTTGTTGTGGGCGATTACCAGCGTGGGCTTTTGTATACGCTCGATGACCGACGCCATGGTAAAGGTTTTGCCGCTGCCGGTTACGCCCAACAACACCTGATCACGCAGCCCGTTTTTCACGCCCTCGGCAAGGCTGGCGATGGCGGCAGGCTGATCGCCGCTGGCCTGATAAGGGGATTTCAACACAAATTTATTCACAATGCTCTCCTTGCATAAAGGGAATATGTGTTCGCCATCAAGCATACCATAATGCGAATAAAGCGTCAACAATAAACAGGGACTGCCGCAATTTTAGTTTCGCGGCAGCCCCTGTTATCAATCAGGACAATTACGGGATCGAGAGCGCCAGGGACTCGCCTGTCGCGCTGTAGTGGACGCCGTCGTTGCTGGCGCTCACGTAGAATGTGTAGGATCCGGATCCAAGCCCGCTAAAGTCACAGGTCAGCACATTGCCGACGACAACGGAATCGGACGCGGTACCGGTGTAGGACACCGTGTAGTTGGTGATTGCCTGTCCGCCCGTAACTAAAGGCGCAGCCCAAGTAACGGTAACGGTGGTCGAGTCGCCGGTAGCTTCCACATCTGTTGGCGCATCCGGGGCTACATACGGCGTGCTGGTTACGCGTGTGCTGCCGTCACTGTCGGCATAGCCGTTGTTGGCAACTACCCACATTTCATACGTCTGGTTGGATAGGCCGGTAAAGCCGTATTCGGTTGCCGTGATACCCGTATAGGAGGTAGCGGCCGAATCATCGGCAGACGAGACCTTGATATACACGTCATAGCTCTGGATCGGGTTGCCGCCGTTATCGGCGCCGGCTGCCCAGGTGATATCAATTCGCTGATATCCGGCGACATTGGTGCCGATCGTCGGCGCATCCGGCGTACCCACGGCATTGCTGGTAATCATTGCGGGCAGGCCGGATGTGGCGCTGTTGACAGCAATCACCGTAAACTCATGGGACTCGCCGTTTGTCAGGCCGTCAATATGGATCGTCGTACCGGATACATCGGTTCCGCCGCTGCCATCGGTATACACAACATAGTGGTCGATAGGCACGCCCGTGCCGCCGGTATCGGAAGGCTCATCCCAGGACAGATCAACATATTCATTGCCCCTGTCACTGACAGCCAGGTTTTGCGGAGCGCTGGGCTGGGTGGGATTGGGCGTGGCGTCTATGTAGCTGCTGTAATCGCTGTCGCCCTGGCCGTTTGTGGCAACCAGGCAGAAATAGTAGTGCAAGCCGTCGGTCAGGCCGGGCACCGTATAACTTGTTGCTGAAGGGCTGATCGCGCCGGTCAGCAGCGTAGGCGTCGCGCTTTCGGAGAAGTCATAATAGAGGCTGTACCCCGTTAAGTCCTCGCCGCCGTCGTTTGCCGGTGCGGCCCAGGTAAGGGCTACGCTTGCGTGTGCGGGTACGGCACTTGTCAACGTGGGCGGATCCGGTTCGTTGCGGCCATACAGCAGCACTTCACAGGTATCGGTGATAGACGTGTCTTCAACCGCGGTGCCGGTAATCACAAGGGTCTGATCGGCAACGCCTTCCAGGCTGCCTGGATTGGGCACTAGCAGCTGCAAGCCAAGCGATGCATAGCTGGCGCCGGTTGTGATCTCCAATGTATAATCTGTGGTTATTGCCGCGGTTGTGGATGAACCGTCGGAATAGTGAAGCCTTGCGTTGATGTTGGTGGTATCGCCGGAACGCAGCGCAGTGGCTTCCGGCAGAAGCTCGATAGAGGTCAGCGTCAGGGTTTCGTCCGTGATGGTCACCGTAAGCGTTGCGGTTTTGGGATTGCCGCCGGAGTCATCGGCAGTGGTTGTGCCGGTAACGGTGAACACCGTGCCGTCGGCAATCGCCGATGAGATATTGATTACGATCTCTTCGTTGGATTCGTCAATGGACGCCGTTACATTGCTGCCGGCTTCGCTGGACAAAGCCAGGGAGAAGTACGGAGAAGACAGATTGTATCCGCTGACGGTATACCCGATCCTGCGCTGCACATCGCCGCTTGCGGTCGATACCGTGATGGCGCTGTCGTCAAAGGAGAACGCGGTTACGCGCGGCTGGGCCGCCGTTACGGTAACGGTGCAGGTATCGGTGATCTGGTCGCCGCTGGAGTTATCATCCACGCTGGTTGCGGTTACCGTGATCACAGCACCAACGGTGGCTGTATCCAGGATATGCAGTTGACCGCTTACGATTTCCGCCATGCTGTCATTGCCCGTTACGGCCAGCGTGTAGGCGGGGGAGGAGAGGTTGGAGCCTGTAACCGTTACGTCGAGATCCACCGTTTCGCCCTGCATGCCGGTGCTTGAATCAGCTGTTACGGTGATGCTGGA
>DAOPIR010000143.1:0-7552 GCA_035399245.1 Candidatus Limiplasma sp. | reverse complement strand
CAGAATGGGCAGCGATACCGCCTCTTCCGATATTTCCAAACGACACACTTCCCATGGATTGGACTGTCTTTGACGGTGCAGGTATGGTAGTCATGAATACGGTCAGTGAGTGCCCGGCACACCGGGCACTCATTGACACGCCTCCGCATCTCAACATGCAGGATGATCTCCGTGGCTGAATTCTCCACTTCTTGAATGATCATGGGTTCCATATCCAGCAATTTTGCTGTACAATCTTCTTGAAGCATAACTTCCTCCATTGTCTTGTAGTTGATGTTGTGGTGACTTTAGTCTACAAGATTTTGAAGCGTTATGCTTCTCTTTTTTCTTTTACCCCCATCTTTAGTGCAGAACCAGAAAACCGATGTCCGGACGGACATCGGTTTTCTGCATATTGCCGGCAATGCGCTCGGATCCGGGCACAGGGGACAGCAGAAGGTGTTGGCTTTACAACAGATTTTGGACGAACGGTTTTGTGATGGACAATTGCTTACGAATTGCCGCTTGCTCTTCATTGCTGTGCTTTGTATACTAAGGGTACACAGCAACAATAAAGGAAGGATATCATGAAGATCAAGCGGGCTGCCGGATTCATTATTGCTATTGTGTTTGTGCTGCTTTCCGCGCTGCCGGCACAGGCAGAAGACGCAGCCCTGGTCGGGTTTTGGCAGTATCAGGAAATGTTGCCGGCTGAAGCATCGGAAACACTTGCAACAGCGGATGAAACCGTCCAGACAGTGCTGCTGGCCGATATGGAGAGTATGCCGCTGAATTTGTTGGGCAAGGTATTCGGAAAACTTGCTTATACGGTGGCATTTACGAAGGACGATCGGTTTGATATTCAAATCAAGGTTATGGGCATGCGCTTTGCGGCACAGGGAAGCTGGAGCGTGCAGGACGGCAGTATAACCTTGGTATATGACACGATTACAGGGTTTGAAAAGCTTCGCTGGCTGGGCAGCTTTAATCATCTGTTGGATTGCGATGCAGAGCACACCATGACGGAGACCGTGCCCTATGCGATAGCGGAGGATACGCTGACCTTCTATTCCAATGGCGCGGATGTGGTATTTGTCAGGGAATAATCCCATCAGAAATAGAGGAGACAGGCATGAAAACTTTGCTGGTTGTGGTTTCGGTTCATCATCAAAACACGTTAAAGGTAGCGCAGGCTATAGCGGACGTATTACAGGCAGCGATTGTATCGCCGGAGGAGGTCGATCCGGATCAGCTCAATGCATACGATCTGGTCGGCTTTGGCTCGGGTATCTACAGCGGCGAACATCATAAAAGGCTGCTGGCCTTTGCGAATACGATGCCTGTAAAGGATAGCGGCAAAGCGTTTGTGTTTTCCACCGACGGCGCGCCGCGCATGCTGATGAAGGATGCGACTATGCTGCATGGCAAGATGCTCAACGATCATACGGCGCTGTGGGAAAAGCTGACCGCGAAGGGGTATGAAATCATCGGTGATTTCAACTGTGCGGGATACAATACCAACAGCTTTCTTAAGCTCTTCGGCGGCCTGAATAAGGGTAGGCCAAATGCGGAAGATCTGGCGCGTGCCGTCGTGTTTGCGCGTGAATTGATGCACACATAATTCGTATGGAATCAAAAGCAACTCCCCCTGCAATGAGATTAGGGGGGAGTTGTTTTCCAAAATCTAAAACACAAATTGCACAAGCAGCATATAAAGTACCGTACCGCCCGCAATGGAAAGCAGCATTTGCCGTTTCCACAGGTGTAGCCCAATCACGGCCAGGGTTGCAATCAGCTCGGGAATACCGTGGCTGCCGCCGAGAAGGCTTACATCCTTAAACGAATAGATCACCAGCAATCCCAAGGCGGCGGCAGGCAGCATTGCCCCCAGATAACGCACGAACTTCGGTGTCGGTTTTTTGGACGGAAACAGCAAAAACGGGAGAAACCGTGTAGCAACGGTGCCTAAGACGATCATGCCGATCGTGATGATCTGCTGTGTAAGCGTCATGCTCATTCGTGCTCACCCGCTTTCTGCAGCGGCTTTTGAAGCAGCGTAAGACCGGCTAAAATAGCCAGCATCGCTGGAATAATAAAGCTTTCACTGCCAAACAACAGCAGGCAGGCAAGCGTAGCAAAAAGCCCCAGCAGCGCACTGTGATGCGAGGTTTCGCTTTTCCACTGTTCAAGAAACAGCACCACGAACAGCGCGGTAAGGACGAAGGATAAACCTTTGGTGTTAATGTGAACCACCGATCCCAGCAGCGCGCCGATCGCCGTGCCGGATAGCCAGTAGCAATAGTTCAGCCCCGTGACCCACAGCATAAACCAGCCCTTGTCCACATCCGGCGGAATGCTCGCCGTACAGTTGATGGAGAAGCTCTCGTCGCACATGCCGTAGATCAAAAAAAACCTTTTGCGCCCGACATTTTTATATGTGTCCAGCATGGAAATCCCGTAGAACAGATGGCGCGCGTTGATGATCAGCGTCATCAACAATACACGGATGGGATCAAACGTGCCCAGCAGCAGCTTGACGGCAACGAATTCCATAGAGCCCGCAAACACGGTAGCGCTGATCGCAATCGGATATAGCGGGCTGAAGCCTTCCGCAATCATGTAATATCCATAGGCGATTCCCAAAAATTCAAAGCCCATTAAAATGGGGATGGTGCAGGGAAACGCCGCATACAGTGCATTTTTGATATGGCCGCGTGAAGACATCTGCATACTCCTTTGCATGTTTTTGCTATTGTATCATGGAAAGATGGGCGAATAAAGGGGCGCGCAGGAAATAAAAATCCCCTTGAAATCCATGCTTTCAAGGGGATTGGTAAGGGTTAACGGCGTTTATTGGAAGCTTGCGCTGATTAAACTGCCATCCACGGCGTTGAAGATGGCGAAGCAATCTTCGTTATACTTTTCAGCGTCGGGATCGCGATAAGTTACATACCATGCGGGCGTCAGCACCATGCCGTCGGCTTTGCTGGACGCGCGGGCAGGCGTGTAGGTAAGCTCGATGCTGCTGATGGAACTGATCGTCATATCGGGGAAGCGCGAGTCTGCAATCTCCGCGGAAAGCGCAGCCGGGATCGTCTCGGGATCGATCAAGTATTCGGGCGCAGCATAAATATCGCCCTGTATATACAGATCGCGTATCTGCAGATCCGCAATGCCGTCCGCCGTTACATAGGCATATACGGCAAAGCGGTCGCCGTCTGTTTTAACGCCGTTCGTATAATACAGATAGAAGCCCTCGTCACTTTCGGCAGCCAGTGAGTAATCCAGGATCGGCGGATTCCAGTATTGGTTTTCTTCGATCAGCTGGTTCATCACCGCTCCCATGCTTTGGATACGCGCGACATCCATATCCAGCGCATAGGCGCAGGTGTAACCATCCACGTTTAACGCCGCCAGCAGTGTTTCCAGCTTTGCCTTGGCATCGTCCAGCGTGATGCCGGCAAGCGCGGTCTTGTCCAGCGTAATACCTTCCCAGGTGCTTTCGTCCGGCCAGCCGGACCGCACATCGCCTGCCAGATCGGACGCCGCATGGCGCAGTGTTTTCAGCGGAGCCAGGCTCGGCTCGAGGGAAGTGTCTTTATAGTTTATGTTGTAGGTGCCCTGATACTCGCTATAGAACAGCGCTTCGGGTGCCCAGCTCAGCTGAGCCTCATCGTTAAAGGTAATCAGATAATTCTCGGTTTTGGCAATGCCGCTTTGGTTGAACAGATCCGGCTGCAGATCGGCGCCGAAATCCCGCGTGATCGCCGTGTAAACGGGCAGCGTGCCGGCCTGTGTGTATTCGTCGGGCACGATCAGCGTTAAGCCGTCGAGGCTGGGTACGGGTACGTCGGCTGCCGCCGGTTCCGTCGCCTGTTCGCTCATGGGCTCCGGTGTGCATTCCACGGTCCAGGTGGCGGTTTGCTTGGTGTCGTTGAGCCATTCGCCATCGGCAGTCATTTCACAAACACGCGAGAACATCGAGATGGTATAGGTATCGCCTTCCTCAATCACAAAACCGTCCGAGATCTCGAAGGAGTACTGAATACTGCCGTCGCGCTGCGGTACCATCGAGGTGCCGATGCAGCCCGGGCTCAGCAGTTCGCCGCCGTCTACACTGATTTGGTCAGGCAGCGCGCGAACCACCAGAATCTTTCCGCCCTGCTCCGCCGCTACTTCCGCGATGGTCGGTGTTCCGGCGGGCGCTTCCTCCGGATAACCGCTTTCGCCATGAATATCGTAGCCGAATGGCTCGTCTGTTGTATGATCATCCGAAATGATCACGGCATTGCTGCCTTGCGCCGGACGGATTGTGCCTACGCCGTACAGGCCGTTATCGCGGTAAATGACCTCGTCTACGGTAAACACGACATCGCCCAGCGTATACGATTGTGCTACGGTGGATACTTCGCCCTGTTCCAGCCAGGTTTCAAAGTTTTCTCCGTAGGATTTACCAAAGAATGCCGCTACCTGTGAAGAAAATGCCGCATAGGCAACCGCTGTCAGCAGCAGGATAATGATGGCGGTAATGAGTATCGTTCGTACTGTATGCTTCACGGGTTTCTCCTCCGTTTCCTTCAGGGCGAAGGTTACGCGGTGCTTGAAACTCTCAGGCGTCGAGCCGTACATTTGCTTCAAATCTTGTTTCATGCGCGCACCTCCTCCACGTCCAGCGTATCCTTGAGGAGCAGCCGCCCGCGATGCAGCCGTGACTTCAGCGTGCCTTGCGGCAGCTTGAGCATGCGCGCGGTTTCCTCTACGGAATAGCCTTCCACATAGTACAGCACCATCGGCAGGCGATACTTTTCGTCAAGGGAGGTAAACAGCTCATAGAGATCGGGCAGCGCATCGGGCGCTGTTTCCCGCTCGGGTAGGGTATCGGAGAGCGTTTCGCGCTTGCGGCGGCGCAGCAGCGTATAGCATTCGTTGATAAGAATGCGGATCACCCATGCGTGCATGGCACGGTCGTCCCGCAGCTTTCCTTGTTTGCGCCATGCTTTTTCAATGGCTCCCTGTACCGCGTCCTCCCGATCGCACAGCTGCGGCAGGATGGTGGTGGATACACGGTACAGCGTATCCTGCATTGCCACAATGCGATCGGTAAACTCCGCTTGCGTCATAGTGTTCCTCCGTATGGTGCGGTGAAAGCAGTAAAATCGATTCTACATACTATGGATGCACGAGGATAGCGCAGGGTTGCAAGTTCAATCGATTTATATTCCTGTTACATTCGCTGCCGCAGCGCTTCGTACAGAAAAACGGTGGCAGCGCAGCCGATATTGAGGGAGGAGGCGGAGGATCGGCAGCTCATGGGGATGGTCGCCAGCAAATCGCAGTGGGTTTTCAAGGTGTAATTCAGGCCGTCGGTTTCATTGCCGATCATGAGCACAGTGGGCTGCTGAAAGTCAACCTGTGTAATGCTGGTTTCCTGATGCGCGGTGGTGCCCACTACCTGCAGCCCGTGATAGCGGGCTTTGAGCGTATCGAGATAGGAAAACAGCGTGTTATTGTCCGCGATGCGTATTGCCGGCACCTTGAAAAACGACCCCATCGAAGCGGATACCACGGCGGGATCGTACAGGTCAACGGCGTGCCCCGTAATCAGCAGCCCGTCAATGCCAAAGGAATCGCAGGAGCGGAGGATGGTACCCAGATTGCCGTGGTTGGAAGGCCGGTCCAGCAACACAACAAGCGGATTGTCCGATAAAACGAGCTTTGATACGCTGTCGTCCCGCATTTTGACAATCGCCAGCAGTTCGGAGGTGTCCTCCTTGCTGCTGATATCGGCCATCAGCCCGGCAGCCAGATCGTAATTTACCTCCGTAGGTACGTCGCTGAGCATACGCTTTGCCCAGTCGGACAGGGGCTTGCTGCTGGTATACAGAAACGAGACGATGGTCCAGCCGTTTGCAGCGGCTTCATTGATGTTGCGGACGCCCTCTACAAAAAATTCGTTGTATTTATAACGCTTGTTCCGGTTTGTTTTCAAAACTTCAAATTTCTGATAGGCCGCGTTTTTGGTAAAGATTTTCTGTGTATTCACGGGGTACGCTCCTTTTTGATTATGGCTGTACATTGCTGTTTGGGAGCAAGCCGTATTGCAGCTTTTCACCGGCGATCAGGTTGCGGATCATATCATCCGCAAAGGCGGCAAGCTCTTCCGGCGTTTTGATAATCGTTCCGTCCAGCCAGCACTCCATGGTGCCGATCAGGGCGGCGATGCAAAACTGGGTCAGCATATCAATATGCTCATCCTTCTGCGCTGCCGGAATGTTCAGTTCCCTGCCCATGTCCGCGATGGTTTGATGGATCATATCATAAAGGTCGCTGTACAGCATTTGATGGATATGCTCACGGCCGACCGACCGCAGCGCGCACAGGCAAACCGCGCGGTTTTCATCGAGATACTGCAAAAGCTGCAATAAGCCGTCCTGCCAGAGCAGCACGTTTTCTCGGCCCTTAAGCAGTGCGGCGGCATCCTGTTTATAGGTCCATTTCATCAGATCGTAGATATCTTCGAAGTGATAATAAAAAGTCTGGCGGTTAATATCGCAGGCTTCGATCAATTCACGAATCGTTATTTTACTCAGCGGCTTTTTCGCCATCGCCTGTTTCAGCGCGGTTGCCAGCGCCGCTTTGGTGCGATGGGACATGTCACTTTGCTTCAATGCCATCCCTCCCGAGCGTATCTTACGGCTTTATCTTCAGCAAAACACTATACAACTGTATAGTATATGTCAAAAACCAGACGATTTGCAACCCCGTGTCGAGTTTTAGATACGGCGGGGCGCATTGTATATGTTTTTGCGCTGCGTATCGGCCTATGATAAGGCTCGTTAGGAGGCGATAGAGAACATGGGCGGGATATTCAGCGTGGTACTGCGGTCGCCGCTTGGGCCCAGAGCCGGTACCCTTGCGCTATACCAAAACGGCGCTGTGCTGCAAGGCAAGCTTACGTTTTTTGGCATGGACAACCCGATAGCGGAGGGCACTGTGAGTGGGAAACAGTATACATTCAGCGGCAGTATCGCAACCGCGGCCGGCGTGCGGGAATACAAAGCCATCGCAACGATCGATAACGGCGTGCTCAATGGTGAGATGGTGTTTTATCTGCGTACGGTTCCGGTGAAGATCCCCTTGCCTGTCCCGATGAAATTAACCGGAAAGCGAATAAAGGAAAGCGGGAGGTAATCACTTGAAATTCGGCAAATTTATTGTGAAATACAGAATTCCGATACTGATACTCAGTATCGTGTTATTGGTTCCGTCGATCTATGGGATGATGAATACGCATATCAATTACGATATGCTCACCTATCTGCCCGAGGATATGGAGACCGTGGAAGGGCAGAACATTCTGTTGGATGAATTTGGGAAAGGAGCGTTCTCCTTCCTGATTGTGGACGGCATGGATGCCAAAGATGTGGCGGCGTTGGAAGCTAAGATAGAGGACATAGACCATATCGACAGCGTGATCTGGTATGACGATATCGCGGATCTGTCCGTTCCGCTGGAAGTGCTGCCGGAGAAAGTGTACGAGGCATTCAACACGGATGGCGAAACACTGCTTGCA
>DAOPIR010000142.1:0-7630 GCA_035399245.1 Candidatus Limiplasma sp. | reverse complement strand
CATCGGCGACCACACCGATATGTACGCGCAGGGCTACTTCGCTTATGACTCCAAAAAGTCCGGCGGCCTTACGGTCAGCCACCTGCGTTTCGGCAAAAAGCCGATCCAGTCTACGTACCTGATCGACGCAGCCGACTTTGTGGCTTGCCACAACCCCAGCTATGTCACCAAGTACGATATGCTCAGCTCCCTTAAGGACGGCTGCGTATTCCTGCTCAACAGCCCGTGGACGGCTGAAGAGATGGGCGAGCGCCTGCCTGCGGCCATGAAGCAGCAGCTGGCGAAAAAGCACATCAAGTTCTGGAATATCGACGCGATCGACCTTGCCACTAAGGTTGGCATGGGCAACCGCATCAACACCATCATGCAGGCCGCGTTCTTCAAGCTCGCCGAAGTGATCCCCTACGATAAGGCCGACGAGTACATGAAGGCATACGCCAAGAAAACCTACGGCAAGAAGGGCGACGCGATCGTCAAGAAGAATTGGGACGCGATTGATATCGCTATCAGCGGCCTGAAAGAGATCAAGGTACCTGACGAGTGGGCAACCGCTACCACAGGCGCCGAGGCTGTTAAGGTGAAGGCGACCGATTACTTCTGCAATATCGTGGATCCCATCATCGCCCAGGAAGGCGACAAGCTCCCGGTCAGCGCCTTTACGGCCGACGGCTTTGTGCCCACCGGTACCACCAAGTTTGAAAAACGCGGCGTAGCCGTGAAGGTTCCCGAATGGCAGATCGATAACTGTATCCAGTGCGGCCAGTGCTCGCTGGTTTGCCCGCATGCCGCCATCCGTTCTACCTATGTCTCGGATGAAGAATTGAAGAACGCACCCGAAGGCTTTGCCACCAAGAATGCTACCGGCAAGGAATTCGCAGGCTTGAAGTTCCGTATGCAGGTCAGCCCGCTGGATTGCACCGGCTGCGGCAACTGCGCACAGGTCTGCCCGGCCAAGAACAAGGCGCTTGTGATGGAACCGCTGGACAGCCAACGTGCCCAGGAAGAGAATTGGGAGTTTGCCATGACCGTGTCCGAAAAACGGCCGGATTCCCTGCTGTCTATCAAGAACACGCAGGCTTGCAAACCGCTGTTTGAGTTCTCCGGCGCATGCGCAGGCTGCGGCGAGACCCCGTATGTGAAGCTGGCCACCCAGCTGTTCGGTGATCGCATGATCATCGCCAATGCCACGGGCTGCTCCTCCATCTACGGCGGCAGCGCACCCACTTGCCCGTATACCGTCAATGACGAAGGCCACGGTCCCGCATGGGCCAACAGCCTGTTCGAAGATAACGCGGAGTATGGCTTTGGCATGCACCTGGCCTACACGCAGCGTCGCGCCAAGCTGGCCGATACCGTAACCGCACTCAAGGACAGCGATACGTCTTCTGCCGCGATCAAGGAAGCCGCACAGGCATGGCTTGACGGCATGCAGGATGCGAAGGTTTCCAAGACCGCCGGTGAAGTGCTGGTTGCCGCCTGCAAAGGCAGCTCCGACGAGCTGGCCAAGGAAGTTGTGCAAGACGCTGATCTGCTGACCAAGAAATCCGTTTGGATCCTCGGCGGCGACGGCTGGGCCTACGACATCGGATACGGCGGCGTAGACCACGTGCTGGCGCAGAACCAGGATGTCAACATCCTCGTGCTGGATACCGAAGTGTACTCCAACACCGGCGGCCAGGCTTCCAAGTCCACGCCTACCGGCTCCACCGCCAAGTTTGCGGCCGCCGGCAAGCGCACCAAGAAGAAGGACCTTGGCATGATGGCCATGAGCTATGGCTATGTGTACGTTGCATGCGTCGGCATGAGCGCCAATCCCGTGCAACTGATCAAAGCCATGAACGAGGCCGAAGCCTATCCGGGTCCGTCGCTGATCATTGCGTATGCGCCCTGCATCAACCACGGCATCAACATGACCAACTCTCAGGAGGAGATCAAGCGCGCTGTGGCAGCCGGTTACTGGACGCTGTATCGCTACAATCCGCTGCTGACCGAGGAAGGCAAGAATCCGCTGACGCTCGACAGCAAGGCTCCCGACGGAACGTATCAGGAGTTCATCTCCAGCGAAATCCGTTATTCCTCCTTGTCCAAGCAGTTCCCCGAAATTGCCAAAAAGCTCTTCGTGGAAAGCGAAAAGGAAGCCATGGAGAAATACGAGACCTACAAAAAGCTGGCAGAGTAATCTCAGCCTGCTTAACGCAGCCCCCATGCTACGGCATGGGGGTTTCTGCATTTTTACTGTATACCTGTTGACACATATCTTTTGTCGGGTTATAATGCCCGCAAGGCAATGAAGGGAAGAGTACCTTCGGGACAGTGTCTCACAGAGAGCCGCCGGCGCTGGGAATGCGGCAGACACGCCAAAGCGAAGAACACCCCTGAGCATCCGCTTGAAACGCACAGCGCAGTAGACGCGGACGGGTACGCCCGATACAGCGAAGGGAAATGTAAGTTTCCGTCATAGAGAGGGCCGTAAGGCCAATGCGGGTGGTACCGCGGAAGAGTAAGCAACTTCCGTCCCAGAGTATGGGATGGAAGTTTTTTGTATTCCAAGGAGGGAATCCGATGTACAGAACCGGATATTGCGGCAGTTTTCGAAAAGAAAACATCGGGCAGCAGGCAACCGTTTGCGGCTGGGTGCATACGCCGCGAGACATGGGCGGCGTAATTTTTGTGGATGTACATGACAGGGAAGGAACGCTGCAGACAGTGCTGGATAAATCCATCGTCGATGCGGACAGCTTTGCGATGGCCGAGCACCTGCACAATCAAACCGTGGTGCAGATAGCAGGTTCCATCCGCCATCGTGATGAGGAAACATACAATCCGCTGATCCCTACCGGCGAGGTAGAGCTGGCGGCCGAGCATATGGAAATTCTTTCGGAAGCGGATACCTTGCCGTTTCCCATTGAAGATAACGAAGTGGTGCGCGAGGAGCTGCGCCTGAAATACCGCTATCTGGATCTTCGCAGGCCGCGCATGCTGGAAAACCTGAAGCTTCGCGCAAAAGTGCAGCGCGAGGCGGAGAACATTCTCGCGGACGACGGCTTTTTGTATGTGGAGACGCCGATTCTCTGCAAGTCCACACCGGAAGGCGCACGCGATTATCTGGTCCCCAGCCGTATCCATCCCGGCACATTCTATGCGCTGCCGCAGAGCCCACAGATATACAAACAGCTGCTGATGGTATCGGGAATTGATAAATATTATCAGGTGGCGCACTGTTTCCGTGATGAAGATTTGCGTGCGGATCGGCAGCCGGAGTTTACCCAGGTTGACTTGGAGTGCAGCTTTGTGCATCAGGAGGATATCCTCGAGTATTTGCAATCGCTGTTTACCAAGCTCTACGAGCGCGTAACACAGCATAAGTTGGAACTGCCGTTCAAGCGGCTGACGTGGCAGCAAGCCATGGATGTGTACGGCAATGACAAACCAGACCTCCGGTTTGATCTCCCGATCGTGGATGTGAGCGGCGTAACGGCACAATCGACCTTCACGGTGTTCAAGGCGGCGCTTGATAAGGGCGGCTTTGTGCGCGCGATCAATGTTAAAGGTGCAGGCAAGGTATTTACACGCACTACGATCGAGCAGCTGACGAAATATGCCATCGCACAAGGCGCCAAGGGCATGGCGTGGATACTGTATAAGGAAGACGGCGAGATCAACTCCATCCTGCCCAAGTATTTCAGCGAGGACGTATGGAACGCGCTGGAAAAGGCAATGGATGCGGAAAAGGGAGACTTTATTCTGTTTTGCGCCGATGATCTGGATACCGTGCGAAAAACACTCAGTGCGCTGCGCGTGCGCTGTGCGGAACTGATGAACTTGATTGATAAGCATGCGTACCAGTTTGCGCTGGTTACGGATTTCCCGATGTTTGAATACAAGAAAGACGAAAAACGTTACGCCGCTATGCATCATCCGTTCACAATGCCGTTTTTGGAGGACCTGGAACTGATGAAAAGCGACAGCACCAAAGGGCGTGTACGCTCGCAGGCATATGACGTGGTCCTTAACGGAGTAGAGCTGGGCAGCGGAAGCGTGCGTATCCATCGGCACGATATTCAAAGCCAGGTCTTTGAGGCGCTGGGCTTTTCCAAAGAGGAAGCGAAAGAGCGTTTCGGCTTTATGATGGGCGCGTTTCGCTATGGCACGCCGCCGCACGCGGGCTTTGCGTTCGGGCTGGATCGGCTGGTGATGCTTCTCACAGGGGCAAGCTCGATACGCGAGGTGATTGCCTTTCCTAAAACCAAGGACGCGAGCTGCCTGATGACCGACGCGCCGGATTTCGTGGATCCCAAGCAGCTGGAAGAGCTGAAGCTGGGCGTCAATGCCGCGGAAGAGCTGAAGGAAGAGTACGAGCGGCAGGTAACAAAGGAAACGGTGCAAAATACCGCCATGCTCAGTATGCTCAGCCTGTCCGACAGTGACGAACAAGCACTGGATAAGGACTTCATCGGCATTGTGGAGTTTGCGGGCGAGCTGGAAACGCTGGAAAAAAAGGCACCGAAAAAGCCTTATGATCCCACGCTGAAGAGCGTGAATGTACGCGCCGATAAAGCGGGGGAAAGCTTTACCGTGTCGGAAGTACTGATGAACGCCAAAACGACGCTTGACAACTGTATTACCGTACCAAAGACCTTTGAATAGCGGAGGGGGATATATATGGCTGATTACACCGACGTATGTAAAATGACAGTCAAACAGCTTTGCGATGCGCTGGAAAACGGAACCCTTACCTCCGTTGAGATTACGCAGTGCTATCTGGATTCCATCAAGGCGCAGGATCAAAACATTAATGCCTATCTGGAAGTGTTTGTAGATCAAGCGCTGGATGAAGCCGCACAAAGCGACCAACGCCGGAAAAACGGAGCGCCGCTGTCAGCACTGGACGGTATTCCCATCGGGATCAAGGATAATATTCTGGTCAAAGGCACTTTGTGCACCTGTGCGTCCAAAATGCTGGCCGATTTTGTTTCGCCTTACAATGCAACGGTTACCCAAAAGCTGAAAGCGGCCGGTATGCCCATCCTTGGCAAGCTGAACATGGATGAATTTGCCATGGGCTCCAGTACCGAAAACAGCGCGTTCGGTATCTGCCGCAATCCCTGGGCGCTGGATCGCGTTCCCGGCGGATCGTCCGGCGGACCGGCAGCGGCTGTTGCGGCCGGTATGGTGCCGATTGCGCTGGGCAGCGACACGGGCGGCAGCATCCGGCAGCCGGCCTCCTTTTGCGGGGTAACGGGCGTGAAACCCGCTTACGGTACGGTAAGTCGGTATGGATTGGTTGCGTTTGGCAGCTCGCTGGATCAGATTGGTCCGTTTGCGAAAACGGCGGAGGACGCCGCGATGCTTATGGAGATTATCGCGGGGTATGATCCGCACGATGCCACAAGCAACGCCGAAATACCGACTGAATTTGCTGTTAAAGCAGCTCCTTCCCTGCAAGGCAAGGTAATCGGCATGCCAACGGAATGTTACGGGGAAGGCTTGTCCGAAACCGTGAACAAGGCAATACGGCATGCGGCGGATGAACTGCGGGCGCTGGGTGTGCAGATCAAAGAGGTCAGCATTCCGTCGATTGGGTATGCGCTTTCGGCATACTATGTGTTGTCCAGCGCCGAGGCGTCCAGCAATCTGGCACGGTTTGACGGCATTCGCTACGGTTACCGCGCCAAAGAATATGCGGATTTGGAAGAGCTGTACCGCAAAAGCCGCGAGGAAGGTTTCGGGCTGGAAGTAAAACGGCGAATTATGCTGGGCACGTTTGCGCTGTCCAGCGGATATCAGGACCAATATTACCTGAAAGCCCAACAGGCTCGCGATTTGCTGCGGTATGAATTTGCCGAGGCACTAAAGGATTGCGACGCGCTGCTGACGCCTGTTGCGCCAACGGTGGCGTATAAACTGGGTGAAAAAACAGACGATCCGATGGAAATGTATATGGGTGACCTGTATACCGTACCGGCCAACCTCACAGGCCTGCCGGCGGTCAGCGTGCCGTGCGGCCATGCGGTGGAGGACGGCGAAACGCTGCCGGTGGGCATGAGTCTGCTGGGTGCGGAGCACAGCCTGCAAACGCTGCTATATATCGCATCGGCCTATGAAATGGCAAGTAAGCCCAACGAGGGAATCAAACCTTATGAATTGCTCAAGGGAGGTGCACAGGCATGAGTTGGGAAATGGTCATTGGCCTGGAAACCCATGTCGAACTGCAAACGGAGAGCAAGGTGTTTTGCCCGTGCAAGGTAGAGTTTGGCGCACAGCCCAATACGCATGTGTGTCCCGTATGCATGGGGCTGCCGGGTGCACTGCCGGTGTTCAACGAGCAGGTGCTGCACTATGCGGCCAAGGCGGGCTTTGCGCTGAATTGCTATGTGCATCACCGCAGCCGCTTTGACCGGAAAAACTACTTTTATCCGGATCTGCCAAAAGCCTATCAGATCAGCCAATTTTATAAACCGCTTTGTGAAAATGGCTGGCTGACCGTGCAGACAGCGGCGGGGGAAAAGAGAATCGGGATCACGCGTATCCATATCGAAGAGGATGCCGGCAAGCTGCTGCATGATGAGGCAAACGGAACGCTGCTTGATATGAACCGCTGCGGTGTACCGCTGATCGAAATCGTCAGCGAACCGGATATCCGATCGGCGGAGGAAGCCGTTGGCTATCTGCACAAGGTGCGGGCCATCCTTACCTATATCGGCGTAAGCGACTGTCGTATGAACGAGGGCAGCCTGCGCTGTGATGTAAACCTGAGCATCCACCAGCCAGGCGAGCCGTTTGGCGTGCGTACGGAGATGAAGAACCTGAACTCCTTCCAAAGCGTGGAACGTGCGATCAAGGCCGAGTATGAGCGCCAGATCGCCGCTATGGAAAGCGGCGAGGAGATCGTGCAGGAAACCCGCCGTTATGATCAAAAGTCAGGGAAAACATCCTCCATGCGCCGTAAGGAGAACAGCGCGGATTACCGTTATTTTCCCGATCCGGACTTGCCGGAGGTACGGCTGACAGACGAACAGATGAACGACATCAAGGCGGAAATCCCGGTGCTGCCCGACGCGCGCCGCGAGGCCTATATGCGGGATTACGGCCTGACCGCTTATGCCGCCGAGCAGCTGACCAGCGAGCGCTGGATGGCGGATTATTTTGAGCAGGCAGCGGCCCACGCCAAATCGGCGGTAAACATTGCCAATCTGCTGCAAGGCGAGGTATTCGCCATCCTTTCCGCCAGGGCGACCGAAGCCGAGAAAAACGGATTGTCCGCACCGGAAGGGATCGAATCACTGCCAATCGCACCCATCAATCTGGCAAAGCTTAGCGATCTGATGGTGGATAGTCGTGTGAACAGCTCCACCGGCAAGCGCATCGTAGGCGCAATGTTTGAACAGGATTGCGATCCGGAAACGTACGCACAGGCACACGCGCTGTTTACTGTCAGCGACGACGCCATCCTGCGGGAGATAGTGCAAAAAGTGATCGATCAAAATCCGGCAATGGTTGAAAGCTACTGTAAGGGAAAGGTAACGGTAGAGCGCGCCCTGATGGGTAAAGCAATGGCGGAAACCAAGGGAAAAGCCGATCCGGAACAGCTTTCCGCATTGCTGCATCAGGCCTTGGAATCGCGGGTGCG
>DAOPIR010000141.1:0-7668 GCA_035399245.1 Candidatus Limiplasma sp. | reverse complement strand
TTCCACCCTTGCTTCCTAGCATATCGGGCCTTTTTGGCAGGCTGGCAGGGTGTTTTAAAAGCAAGGTTTTTTGACGCCCTGACCCCGCGTTTTTCATAACGCGGGGTTTTGCTTTATTCTTATCGGGCAACCGACCGCTTGCGGTGGAAAACGGCAAACAGTACGCACGACAGGGCCAGCGGCACCGTCAGCGCGCCGAACGCCAGCCCGTAGTTGCCGCCGGAGGAATCGACAATCTGTCCGGCAAGCCCCGGGGCCAGCCCCTGCCCGATGTCCGAGCCGATGTAAAACGTGGAGGACGCCGCGCCGCGCTTGTCCGGCGCGACGGACTTGATGCACTCCGCCTGCAGCGCCGGCCGCACGATGCCCGCACCCACCGTTTTGATCACGGCCGCCAGCGCAAACATCCAAATGGCCGACAGCTTCCATAGGATGGCAAAACCCACGATCATCAGCCCCGTGCCCAGATACATGGCAAGGCTCAGGCCGCGGCGGTCCGCCAGCTTGCCAAACGCCAGCCGCGACATAAACAGCGTGGCCGCGCCCAGCGTAAAATACCAGCCGATGTTCTCCGCGCCCACCGACGCGCCGTACAGCGCGATCAGGCTGTTTTCCACGCCGCTGGTGGCCGAGATGGCGATGTTGATGAACGCAAACAGCAGGCTTTCCACCGCGATGATATCCCGAAAACGGATGGAAAACCTGCCGCGGGGCTCTGTGCGGAGGGACAGCTCGCTGCCCTGAAAGTCCAGCAGCAGCGCGATTACGCCGCCCGCCGCCACGATGATGGCCGACACCGCGAAATTCAGCGCAAAGCCGCCGGCGTCCGCCAGCGCAAGCCCCAGCGACGGGCCGATCAGGATCGCCAGCGATTGCCCCAGCCCGAAGTAGCTCACGGCCTCGCCCACGCGGTTTTTTGGCGAAAAGCTGGGGATCATCGCCATGTTGACGGTGCTGGAAATGCAGAATACCGCGCCGTGCAGGATGCGGATGGCAAACAGCGCGCCCGTGCCCGACACCAGACCGTAGCAAAACGTACACACGGCCATGGCAAACGTGGAGAGCACCAGCAGCATTTTGCGGTTCATCCGGTCGCTGACCAGCCCGCTGAACGGCCGCACGACCATCGCGGCGATGGAAAACACGCCCGCGATAGAGCCGGCCACAGCGACTGTGGTGCCGATGGAATACGCGTACTTGGAAATGGTGGTGGACACCATCGAAAAGCTGATCGAGACCACCAGATTGATCAGGGAAAACATGATATATTGCTTGTTGAGCAGCTTTTCCGGCCTTTTTTCTTCGATTGGCATGCGGTATTGTCCTTATCCTTTAATCGAGCCGATCATGATACCCTTGACAAAGTACTTCTGCAGGAAGGGATAAATGAACAGGATCGGCACGGTGGCGACGACGATAATGCAGTACTTAACAAGGGTCTGCTGCGCCATGGCGGACGCCTTGACGCCGGTGTTGAGGCTGCGCTGGGAGTTGTTAATGAGGATCTCGCGCAGAAACAGCTGCAGCGGCCATTTATCGCGGTCGGACAGGTAGATGGACGCGGTAAACCACGAGTTCCACAGTGCCACGGCCACAAACAGCGTAATCACGGCCAGCGTGGCCTTGGATACGGGCAGGATGATGTGCCAGAGGATCTGCAGGTCGTTGGCGCCGTCCAGCCGCGCGGATTCCTCCAGCGCCTCGGGAATCTCCTTAAACGAGGTGCGCATGATGACCAGGTTGAACGCGCTGAACGCGCCGGGCAGCAGGATGGCCAGCCGGCTGTTGATCAGCCCGAGCTTGACGATCAGCAGGTAGTTTGGGATCAGCCCGCCGTTAAACAGCATGGTAAACGCGATGAACAGCATAATCACGTTGCGCGGCATAAACCGTGTGCGGGACAGCACATACGCGGCAATCGTGGTCAGTATAAGGTTGAGCGCCACGCCGGCCACCACGTAGAAGATCGTGTTCAGATAGCCGGTGGCAATGCTCTGGTAGCTTAATACGGCCTTGTATCCCTCAAAGGAATACGGCGCGATCGGCCACAGGTGAAAGCCGCGCACGCGCGCCAGCGTGGCGGGATCGGAAATGGAGCAGGCCAGCACGTGCAGCATCGGCGCCAGGCAGACAAAGCCCAAAATGCCCAAAAGCAGCGCGTTGACGACCAGGAAGGTTCTACGGCCCATGGATTCCTTAATTTTCATTGCGCACACCTCCTAGAACATGCTGGTTTCGGTATAGGTTTTGCTCAGCTTGTTGGCGCCGATTACCAGCAGGAAGCTGACCACCGAGTTAAACAGGCCCACGGCCGTGCTGTAGCCGATCTTTTGCTTGATGATGCCGATGCGGTATACGTACGTGGTGATGATATCGGCGGTCTCGTAGGTGGAGGGGGAATACAGCAGCAGCACTTTTTCAAAGTTCAGGTTCATGATCGCGCCGCAGCGCAGGATAAACATGATGATGATCGTAGGCATGATGCCCGGCAGCGTTACGTTGAGCAGCTGGCGGAAGCGGCCCGCGCCGTCGATCTTGGCGGCCTCGTACAGCTCCTCGCTGATGCCCGACAGCGCCGCCAGATAGATAATGGAGTTAAAGCCGATATGCTGCCAGACCTCCGACGTGATGAAGATCGGGCGAAAATACTGCGGCAGCGAGATATAGCTCTTGGCAGTGCCGCCCATGGCGGTCGCCAGCTGGGCAATGACGCCGCTGGAGTTTGTAAACTCGATAATCAGTCCGGCGACCACGATCATGGAGATGAAGTGCGGCATGTAGCTTACGGTCTGCACCAGCTTTTTATACCGCAGGGACTTTACCTCGTTGAGCATCAGCGCCAGAAAAATAGGAGCCGGGAATGAGAACAGCAGATCCAGCAGGCTTAATACGATGGTATTGCGAAAGGTTCGTACAAAGTACATGCTGGAGAAAAAATCCGCAAAGTTCTCAAACCCGACCCATTTGCTTCCGAATATTCCCTTGACGAGGGAATAATCCTGGAAAGCCATCGTTAGCCCGAACATGGGCACGTAATTGAACAAAATCACGAATAATATCACCGGAAGAATCATCCAGTACAGCAGCTTGTTGGAGCGGTAATTCGCGATGAGCTGTTTTCGTTTCATAGGCGGTGTCACTCCTCCGGTTTTAGCCCGCCCCACGGCGGACGGAAATTTACGGGGATACGATGGAAAGGTGCGGGCGTACCGGATGTCCGGTACGCCCGGTGTGCGTCAGGGGTTACGCCCGGTAAGCGGTCAGCGGCTTACGTAGCGGTCGTACGCGCTCTGGTACACGTCGATAATATCCTGCGCGCCCAGGGAATAGAGGGTTTCCACAAAGCTGTCGTAGCTTTCCAGCGGCTCCAGACCCATGATGAACATCACGGTCATTTCGTTGACGTAGGACTGGATTTCCGGATAGAGGTCGGAATAGACTTCCTGCTCTTCCACGTTGAGCGTGGCGTTGGAGGGATAGGTGTAGGAGTAGTCGCTGTTGGTATCCCATACCGCGGCCATGTCGGCGGAGGTGGATACGTCGTCGCGGCCCAGCACGCTTTCAAACGGCCAGATGATGGGCGCGGCATAGGCGCACAGCATGTCGGTGATGGTGCCGGCGTCGTTGTTGGCGATCAGGTCGGTGTACACGGGCACGCCGTCCACCATGTTGTAGGTCTTGCCTTCGGTGCCGTAGTTGCACAGCATAAAGCCTTCGTCGGAGTACAGCTGGTCGATGAACTTCACGGCGATTTCGGGATATTCGCATGCGGTGGAGATGGCGGCCACTTTGCCAAGGCCCGCGCCGCTCTTCATATAGCCGACGTGCAGCTGGTCGCCCTCGTTGAGCACCGGAGAGGGGACAACCACAAAATTGAAGTCCTCGTTTACGGCGGCGCCGAGGCTGTTGACGTAGTTGAGCACGCCGCCGTGCTCGCTGGTGGCGGCGCACAGGTCGCTGCTCATCATGGCGATGCCGTCGTCAAAGGTGATAGTGGAGGTGAAGTCCGGATCGATCAGGCCCTCGGCATACCACTGCGACATCAGGGTGATGTAATCCTTATAGCCTTCGGTCAGCGGGCCGTACATTACGGTGCCGTCCGCCACGTATACCGGCTCGCCGCCCTCGGCGGGGTTTTCCATCTCAAAGCCGAACGCGGCGTTGAACGCGTTGTACTTGGAAATGCCGGTGTAGGCCAGGCCCAGGCCGCGGGTCATGCCCAGCTCGTCCTTGCAGCGGGTAAGGAAGGTGTGCCAGTCGTCAAAGGTCACGGGCGTAGCCATGCCCAGGTCGTCCAGCAGGTCCTGCCGGATAATCGCGCCGCCGTAGGTGAGGCCGGGATCGTCCATATAGGTGGGCTCACAGAAATACGGCATATTGCCTTCGTCGGTCAGGGTGCCCAGCTCGCGGTAGGTGGAAGCGGTACGCGCGGCCTCGTAGTTGGGGGCATATTCCGCAACCAGGTCCTTCAGGTCGTAGATGATGCCTTCTTCGATGGCAGCATCGCCGCCCTTGGTGTAGTAGCTGTCAAAGCCGATGATGATGTCGGCATAGTTGCCCGACGCCAGCATCAGCGAGAAGCTGGTTTCCGCTTCGCCCACGGGCGCGAGCATCAGCTCGATATGCACGCCGGTTTTTTCCTCCAGCGCTTGCAGGATGTCCATGTTTTGCAGATCGCCGATAATATTGGAAACATCGTGGGAGGAGATATCCATCCACATCGTCAGCGTTACGGGTTCGTCCGTTACGCGCTCAATGGTGGTGGCCATCTGGGCTTTTTCTGCTATGGTGGTCTCGCTGATATCGCTGGCATAGCCAAAGGATGCCGTCATCACGAGCGTGAGCGCAAGCAGAATGGGAAGGATTCGTTTTAACATGAGTTCCAGTCTCCTTTCTATTTTCCGGGGTAAATGAGATCCGCCGTTGGATGCGGAATCCCGTCTCTGCTTTCACTATAAATTTGACCGGCCGATCTGTAAATGCGCAATATTTGCGACGTCGATGATATATATTCTGGTACGAAAACAGCCAATATATCGTATTTTTACAGGGGATATGCCATTTTTAACCGGATGCAGCGCACGATACACAAACGCGCGGGTGGCTGCCGCCATGCCCGCGCGCTGTGCTGATTACAGTTTGTCGTTTATGCCCTCTGCAGGAGTGCCCTCTGCAGGAGTGCCCTCCGCAGGAGTGCCGTGCCTGCCGCTGTGCAGGTTGGCCTGGTATTGCCCGGGCGTAATGCCCTCGTAGCGCTTGAAAATGCGGATCAGCGTCTGGCTGGAGTTGTAGCCCACGCGGCCGGCGATGCCCGCCACGGTTTCCCCGGGGTTGATGGTCATGATCTCCTTGGCCTTTTCCACGCGGTAATTGTTGATGTAGTAGAGCAGCCCGATGCCCTTTTCCTTTTTGAACATCCGCGACAGATAGGGCAGTGACATGTCAAACGCGTCGGCGACCTGCTTGACGCCCAGGCCGACGTCGTAGTAATGCGTCACGATATAGTGCTCCACCAGCGTCAGCTTTTCCTGGATGTCGGGGGACTTGCTTTCCTGCCGCCCCACCAGCCGGTCGATAATGTCAAAGATCACGTCCTCCAGCTCCTGCTGGGTACGCGCCGACAGCAGCCGCTCCACGGGGTTGGTTTCTTCCCAAAAGGTGGTATCCAGATCCGGCTCCACCTCATGGAGCACGTTGATCATCATGTTCATCACGCCGAACATCCGGCAGCGCATCACATACAGCGACATACCGTCGCGGCAGTTGTAATACGCCATGATTTCGCGCAGGATCTTTTTGCCCTTGGCGTAGTTGCCCTCGATCATCAGGCTTGAAAACTGGCGCTCGGCGTCCACGATATCGTAGTCCTCCCACACGATATCGCTGGAGAACATGGTGGCGTCGTAGAGGATAACGCGCTTGTCGGTCACGGTGACGAAATCGGCATATTCCTTGGCCCGGAGGGCGTTGGCATAGGACGCGTGCACGTGCTCGATGCCGCCGTACGCGTTGCCGAAGTAGATGGACATCGATGCAAGCGCCGGCTGCTCCACCGCGTGCTGGATCATATGGTCGCCGATCTGCTGGGCCAAAAACTGCGCGTCGTTGTGACTCATGTCGGAGGTAAAGCACAAGATGGCGGCAAAGGCGTCGTTGTCGGGCTGGATCATGCTTTGGCAGGTGCCCCCGGCGCACTCGGACATCAGCAGGTTCAGGCTGCCGGTGAGCGCCTTGCGGGCCTCCGGCGTGGTGGGGTCTTCGCCGCCCAGGTCGATCAGCGCGGCGATGAACACCGTGCCGGTGAAAATCTCGTGCAGCTGGGCGCGGCGCTCCGGCTCCAGCGTGTTTACATTGCCGGACAGCACCGAGTGGATCAGCTGTGAGTTGGCCGCCTGGCTGAGCTGCTCGATCTGCGAGTGCATCTTGTTGTCGGCGGTCAGCAGCTCCTTTAGCTTGGTGCCCAGCGCCGTAAAATCGTCGTTGGACATTTCCGGTATCTGCGCGGCCTGCTTAAGCTCCTGTATCGGCCGGTAGTTGTGCTTGGCCAGCATGTAGGCGATGAGCAGCCCAAGCGCCAGCGCGGCCAGCAGAAAGCTGAAAAATGTCAGCTGTACCTTGCGCAGATCACGCAGGAACGTAGCGCGCGGCACCGAGAGCACATAGCGGAAGCTGGAGGTTTCGCTGTCGGTGTAGGTGACCACCAGATCGTTGTGCTGCAGCTGCTCCTCGCCCGACAGCGAGGGAAGCGCGGCGTAGTCGATCGGGTCGCCCGGGGCATAGTCGCCGAATACCGATCCGTCCGGCAGCAGCATGTAGGCCGAACCGTTGGTCGTTTCGCTGGTCGTGGTCAGCATGTCCGCGATGGCGTCGGCATTGAGCACGGTAATCAGGGTGATGGCCGGCGTCTTTTCACTGCCGCGCGCGCCCAGCGTTTGCAGCAGGATGAGGGAATCGCCGTCGCCCAGCACATAAAAATCGTGCAGGTGGTTTTGCGCCATCAGCTCGTAAAAGCGGTCGGTGGACAGGCCGATCCGCTGGGTGATCATCTTGTCCAGCTGGTTGGTGGCCGTGTAGATATGGCCGGTGTCCAGCAGACACTCCAGATCGCTGCAATACACGAAGATGTACTTGATCAGCGCCTGCTGCACCGTGAAGTTGGACAGGTACTCGGCGCGCTGATGGATTTCGTAATATTTGGCCGCGTCAAAGGGCAGAGACAGGTATTTCAGCCGTACCAGCGTGGAGGATACGGTGATCGTATCGCTGACGTTGCTTACGGTGCTGAGCTGCTCGTCCACCACATTGCTGACCTGGCTTACGGACATGGTGCCGGTTTCGTACGCCTTGCGGGTCAGCATATCCGAGGAATCAAAATAAAGCACTACCCCGGCGACCATCGGCACAAGAAGGACGATGAGATAGCAGACGATCCAAAAACGGAACGTACGTGATTTCCAAAAGGAGCTATGCATATGGCTCTCTTTTATATGATGAAGTGTCAGCTTGATTCATCCTGTTCTTTGGGTCGTGTTGTATAAGTTGGGTGCTAATTAAACCATAATATGTACGGACAATTTTGTCAATATGCAGAAATTATCCGCAAGCGTAGCCCAAATTATACAAAAGAACGCCAAAGCGTGCCGCCGACAGGATTGCTGACGTAAAAAA